>CAYTVK010000094.1:0-7822 GCA_964441725.1 uncultured Candidatus Bathyarchaeia archaeon
CAAAGCCATCATCGCCAACGCTATCTGGAAGGGAGCCCGAATCCCAATATTCTGATAGAGTACTCCACCAATATAGTTGCCACCACCATACAGAAGACTCCATATGATCTCAAGCATCGCAAAGTATCTCCCCCTATGCTCCTTGGGACAGTAATCCGCGAAAAGAGCGGTCCAAGCAGGCTGCCCTATGGCAGCAGCCAAGGTCACGCCTATTCTAGTTACCATTAGCTGCAGATAGTTTCCACTGCTCAAGAATAGCAGATAGGCGATAGGCCAAGAGATCATTGAGGCTTGAACAAAGCGTACTCTGCCTCTATCATCTGAAGGTGATGCCACAGCCAGTATTGCCACACTATTTATGAGAGTGACGAGGCTCATGATGACACCCCACTGAGAGCCTGTTACGTTAAACGCGTCAGTAGCATATGTCACAAAATATGGCTCTGCTAAGCCTAAAGCCAACGTGAACACAGTATCCAGAGCTATGAAGTTGACTGCCTGCCTGTTGAGACTCAAAAACGTCCCTTTGAAATCATTGAATAGCTCTGATATTTTGTCGCTCTTCGATACTTCTTGGGTTTGAGCAAGGGTCTCTTTGATGTATCTTTGCCTCATGTAGGCTGAGAGAGAACCTAGCATGAATATTGAGAGATAGCCCCACCTCATGGCGACTCTAAGCCCATACTGATCCATTACGAAACCCAAGATTGATGGCGATAATACTCCGGCTAGGTTTTGACCAATAATCCATAATGCATAGCTCAATGACCGATTCTCAGGGTTAGTTGAATCACTAATTAAGGAAGACATAGAAGGCTGCCTTAGCCCCATGAACAATGCCTCAAGAACGGCTGCTATAATCAGAAATCGATAATCTGGCGCAAATGCCCTTATCAGTGCAACACTAGCAAGCAGATACGTCATGGTGAAGAGTATCTGCTTCCTACCCAGCTTGTCTGTGAGGTACCCGCCCAGCAGCATTGGGACCAACTTGACTAATGCGGCTGTTCCAAGTATCTTGCCTATCATGGCATAGTCGCCTCCCAGCTCAAGCACATAGAGGGCGTAGAATGGCGCAGTCAGGTTACCGCTGATTGCCCAGAGCGCAGAGCTCACTACCATTACGCCGAGGTTTCCGTGCAACGCGGATCTGATTTTTTCTATTTGATGCGACATTGATTCCACTTTTTTTGGTTGCTGATGGTTTTAAATGTGGGAACGATTAGGGTTTCAGGAAAAATTAGTAAACTCTGCCGAACATATGTTCCACGACCAGATATTATACATTTAACAATAATTTAAAAATACCTCTAATATTTGCTTATTAGAGTTTGATGGCTCAATTCCAGAGAAGATTAAACGCATCATCAACGCATTAAAGGAGAAATCATAGTGCAAGATTTTCACATGAGACGCAGAGACAAGGAAGTAACAGACCATGATGAACTACTCGAACCTCTCGTTGAGGCAGATTACATCACATTGGCGCTGTGCAACGATAACAAGCCATACTTAGCGACACTGAGCCACGGATATGATGCCCTGAATAACTGTATTTACTTCCACTGCGCCTCTGAGGGCAAGAAGATAGAGTACCTGAAATCCAACCCAGAGGTGTGGGGTCAGGCGTTAATTGATGGCGGGTACCAGCATGGTAGCTGCGACCATCTCTATCAAACGACACAGTTCAGTGGCACTGTCTCTTTCATCGAGGACATGACGGAGAAGAGACACGCATTAACCCTGATGATCAACAAGCTCGATGATAACCCAGATGAAGTAATCAAAAACCAGCTCTTGCCAAGCAGTGTAGAGAAGATAACCATAGGTAAAATAACACTGCAGCAATTGTCTGGGAAGAAGGCGGATAAGATAATTATATCGCTTTGAGAATTGGCGTCGGGTATGGGATTTGAACCCATGTGCGGAAACCGCACTGACTTAGCAGGCCAGCTCCCTACCAGGCTAGGAGAACCCGACAGCCAAACACTATGCACCCCAACAATGTTTTAAACGTTATTCTCAACCCAAGCCCAACAAGTTCTCAGCGTTTCTACGGAGAATTAAATCCTTATCGGACTTGCTGAGATTGAGTGATTCAACTATCTCCGCGCATCTACGGTACTCGCCTACCCAACCGTAGGGGTAATCGCTTCCCATCAGTATCATCTCTGGTCCCCAGAAATCAAGGGCACAGGTCCACGCTGGCTCGTAGAAGGATGCTCCGTCTAGGTACATTTTCTTAAGGTATTCGCTGGGTGGTTTTGATATCTTTGTCTGGGATTCCCCGAACATCCTGTAGGCGTCATCGATTCTGCCTACAAGATATGGGAGTGTGCCTCCAAGATGACTTAAAACCAGCTTCAGTTCGGGTATTTTCTCAATTAATCCGCTTAACACGATTCTTGTAGCTGCGTGAGTTGTCTCAAATGGAAACCCCAGTACCGATAAGAGCTCATAATCATCGTATACAGCTCGATGTGCAGGCGCTATGGGATGAATGAATACAGGCACATCTAGCCTCGCAATTCTATCATAAACAACCCAAAAATCTTCACTATCCAGAGGTTTTCCGCCAACGTCTGTAAACAACTCAACCCCATTCAAGCCTAGTTCACATATTGCCCTATCCACTTCCTCCACAGCTGCTTCTGGGTTAAGCATAGGCAGAGAAGCTAGCCCAAAGAATCTATCATTCTCAATAGTGAGATTGGATAATTCATTATTCACTATTTTAGCGAGATATACAGCGTTTTCCGGTGTCGATGTATTCACGCCGGGTACCGCAATAGATAACGCCTGCTTGAATATTTCCGCCTTATTCATATCATCAAGCCTCAATGGGAGGGATGTAAATCGCTGATCTAGGGTTTGACCAAAATAAATCCCAAGCTCATCCAAGGCTTTCAAATATTTTTTTGGGAAAAAGTGAGCGTGGCTATCAATGTATTGAGTATCTGTCATGAGGTCATCCTCTCTGGTAGACCTTCTTACCCTCGACAAAAGTCATCTGGCATTCCCATTTCTTTAGTTCTTCAGGTTCAACCTCAAGTGGATTGAAGTTCCATATGGCTAGATCAGCGTATTTTCCCACCTCGATGCTGCCTATCTTATCCTCCATGAAACAGTGCAACGCCGCAGGCATGGTGTAGAAACCAAGAGCCGTTTCAGTGTCCACAGCTTCATCTGTACCCAGTGTGTTTCCTCGCAGAGTCTTTCTGGATACAGACGCATAGAGTCCAATGTTAGGTAGTGGAGGAGTCACAGTAGCATCATGACTGATACCAACAGGAATACCCAGCTCCGTTAACGTCTTAACAGGCATACACTCCTCACATCTTTTCTCTCCCAGCGCCTCAAGGAAGCTCTCCCCAAGGAAATAGAAGAAAGGCGTCTGAGTGTTCACCATAACGCCGAGCTCCACCAGCTGCCTCTTTGCTTTCTCAGTGGGGAAATAACAATGAACAATCTGGTGACGAGGATTTGGTCTTGGACTGGTCTTCTGAGCGTACTCGTAAGCATCCAATGCGATCTCTATCGCCTTGTCTCCTATGGCGTGGATAGCTACCTGGAACCCGTTCCTGTGACCAATCTCCACCATCTTGTTCAGTTCTTCCTGTGAAACCATCTGGTTACCAAATACATCGGGCTTATCCATATACCCATCATAGAACAACGCAGTACGTGGCCCAACTCCACCATCAACAGCCATCTTGAGCCCAGTGATCCGCAGCATATCATCTCCACCCACAACATAGTTCTCAACAGCCCACTGCGCATCCTCCAAGCTCATCAGGAAACCAACCTGTATCTGCACCCTGTGAGTGAGTTCTCCTCTTCGATGGCTCTCCCTGAACGCCTCTATATCATCAGCCATCAAACCGGGCTCAATAACTGTGGTAAACCCGACTGCGTGAAAGTCACTGCAAGCCTGTCTGATTGCCTTGAGCTTATCCTCCTGACTCCACTGGATAACATCGGTTACCATTTGAGTAGCGTGACCTCTGAGAAGCCCAGTAAGTTCACCTTTCTCATCTTTCTCTATTACCCCAAACTCAGGGTCTGGGGTATCCTTGGTGATACCTGCTAATTCCAGCGCCTTACTGTTAGCCACCCCCATCTGGAACACCCGTTTAATGTAGACGGGGTTATCCAAACTCACAGAGTCGAGATCATATCGTGTTGGGAACCTTTTCTCCTCTAGCAGGGTCTCATCCCAGACATTGCCAAGAACCCATTGACCTTTTGGAGATTGCCTAATTCGTTCCTCTAATAAATCGGTGATTTCCCTGATGCTCTTGGCCTTAGGATACCGGATATCCACTATGAAAGCCGAGGATACTCCATGCTCAAGAAAGTGATCATGAGTATTCACAAGACCCGGAGTACAGGCTCTGCCATCAAGATCAACCACCTCAGTCATGGGTCCAATGAGACGCTTAACCTCAGGCTTGCTGCCCACTGCAACTATCTTGCCGTCAATAACCGCAACGGCGTCTGCTATGCCCCTTCTGGGCTCCATCGTTATTACTGGTCCGTTCTGTATGACTAGATCAGCGAAAGACATAGACTATGCTTGACTGATAGGCTCTAAAACCTTACCATGCCGCTATAGTTTGAGCCTCATGTAGTTTCCGCCATCCACGAAGCCATGCTCGTTATACAGTGGTAGCCCCAGATCGCTCGGATTATTTACCTGAAGATCAAAACACCCCATGGATACAGCGGCCTCTATCGCTGCCTCAAGCAATTTACTGCCTATGCCCTTTCCCCTATGAGTCTCATCCACAATAAACTCCTCGATGCGTGCATATGAGCCACTGCACCTGATGGCCACAGGATATGATAGAGTAATCACGCCCAGCAACTCTTCCTGCTCGATTGCTAGGAGAATAACGCCCAAGGAAGGCGCCCTGATTATGCTCCTGAAGATTTCGAGACCAGCCTCCTGATCCACCTTATACTCATCGGTTCTCTGCCTCGACGAAAGCTTCTCAAACAACCTGAAAACTGCTTCCTCATCCTTATCATTGGCTCTGCGAATCTGCAAGGGCTATCAATTATTTGTTAGAATAAGAGAATATAAACAGGTTATGACTAAGACTAGAACCTGCTCATAGTCTTGACGCCGTTCTGTGTACCAATGTAGGCGATCTTGCAGTACCCGATGAATAAACCTGTCTCCATCACGCCCTGCACTGAGTGAAGTCTGGCATTCAAGTAACCGGGGTTATGTATTGGACCGAAATCAGCGTCAATGAGGTTGTTCCCGTTATCAGTGACAACAGGACCTAGTTTTCCAACAGCCTGCCTCACAGTGGGCTTTGCCCCCATGTTTCTTAGCTTTCTGAGAACAGGTGTAACAGCCATCGGGTGCACCTCAAGATAGACAGGCTGATCCCTGCCGAGTACATCAGTTACCTTCGTCTGGTCAGCTATCAGTACGTATTCTTTGCAGCAGCTTGCTACTATTTTTTCTCGCAGGAGGGCTCCGCCTCCTCCTTTGATGGCGTTGAGTTCTTGATCGATCTGGTCTGCTCCGTCGAAGCCAAAGTCCAGCACAGGGTGCTCATCCAGCGTTGTAAGCGGTATCCCGGCCTTGACGGCTTCTTGTATCGCCTGGTAGCTCGTTGGCACAGCCATTATGCCCTTTAACTCCCCGTTTCTAATCTTCTCCCCTACCAGCCTGATTCCCTCGGCTGTAGTGGTGCCGCTGCCGACTCCGATAATCATGCTATCGTGGATGTGTTCAATAACCTTCTCAGCTGCCCTAATCTTCGCTTCCTGTCTCCAGCTCATTGTTCCAGCTCCAAGCGCTCTAGCTCCTCTAGCTCCTTCAGTACATCCTGTTTAAGCTTATCGAGTCTATCCTCAACAGTCTCACGTCTTCCCCTAGACTCTGAATCCTCTTCCCCTTCCTCCTCCTCTTCTTCTTCGGTTTCTCCTTCCTGCGCTTGTGGTCTCGGTCTGCGCTTTGGAGTTGGTCTTGGCATAGGCTCGGGTTCTTTCTCGGGCTCTGGTTCCGGCTGCTTGATGTTGAGTTCTTTTATTATGAGGTCTATCTGGCTCTGAGTGTCTGTGAGTGTCTGCTGGAACTGGGTGATGATGTTTGTCCTGATCTCCTCAAGCTCATTCAGACTTACAATTAGCTCCGCCTTGTTCAGCTGCTCATTTACCTGCTGCATCTCAGCCTCATAGTTCTTGCTGAGGCCCTCCCTCTCGGCTCTGCTTATCTCGCTGTTGTCCTCAGCCTCAAATAGACGCTTCATCACCATGCTGAGGATCTCCTGCTGCAGAGTGAGCGTACGTATCTGTGTTCGAGCCTGCTCAACCTGCGTCCTCTGGGCAACAGTTGGGAGAGTTGGTATATTGACTCTGTTTGGTTTTACTTCGACTCCGATATGTTGAGGAGCACTGGGTTCCTCATCTGCTGGTTTCTTTGATCCCTCTGTTGCTCTCAGGAACATTATTATGGCGACCGCTGCTACGATGAGCGCTCCTATTCCTAAAATCATGTCAGTAGTCAAAGTAATTGCCATATAGTTCACTCATTTCTTTAGGTCTTGAATATATAAGCGCTAACCCTGTTAATGTGATTGTCGCATCTAAATTGCATCATTTAAGGAAACCAATCATCAGGAAAAGTTGAAAACTTTTTATACCCAAAACAACGCCTCCATCCTTGAGGGGAGCTGGGAAAACCCGGCTGAGAGGGCGAACAATCGCCGACCCTTTGAACCTGATCCAGGTAATGCTGGCGAAGGGAATAAGATTCTCAGCGATAATTTCCACATCCCCCGAAGGTGATGTAATGGAAAAAATGTTAAAATCAACCTCGGGAAGAATCGCGTTTATAGCCGTAATGGTGGCTCTAACAACCCTATCTAATTTAATTATGATACCTATGCCTCAGCCACTGGCGGAGTATGATCTCTCGCCTGTGCTGACTTATACCATTGGAGTGCTCGTGGACCCAGTCACCGCAGTAGTCATAGTGGCTCTCGCTATGATATTGGGCACTGGCTACAAGGTGATGACCTTTGGTTTCCCAATCGTCTTCGTCTTCGGAGCCATGCTCGTGCGTGGACTGGAGGCTGGACTCATCAGCTTTCTGGTGAGAATGCGAAGAGGAAAGGAAACCAGCACGGTCTCATTGTGGGAGATAGCCGCGATGGTGTTCGGAGTGATATTTGAGACAGTGGGCTTCTTTGTGCTCGACTGGTATCTTTTCGGGTGGGGCGTAGCTTTAACGGATATAATGACAATAGTTGACGCGATATTCATCCCAATAGCCATTGGAGTAATCGCAGCCACTAGAAGGAGGCTTGGGATTTATAGGCTAATGTAACCGAGTAAAGAGGATAAGAAGATGAGTGGAGTTCTTGGACTCGGCAAGGTAACGCGGGAGGTATTCAACAGATGTGTGCTTCCCTATATTCCAGTCGAGAAGGCGTTAGAGCTGGATGGAGCGACCACAAGCATCAGTGGAAACACTGTGATCGCGCACAGCCCAAGCATCGGGGTACCCATCGAGGCATTAGGCTTCTTCGCTTTTCACTACTCAGCGAGCAACGTTGCATCCAAGTTCGGGAAACCAAGCCACCTAATCTCAGGAATATATCTCCCACTGAAGACCACTGAAGATGAGCTAAGGATCATAGCTAAGGGTCTGGGGGATGAAGCTAAAAAATATGGGGTAACTATCACCGCTGGTCAAACAGCCACATATTATGGGATAGATATCCCCCTTCTCACAGCCACCTGTATGGGTCCGAGTCTTCGATCCCCCTGTGAATTAAGTGTAGGGGATAAGATTCTGTTA
>CAYTVK010000095.1:0-7818 GCA_964441725.1 uncultured Candidatus Bathyarchaeia archaeon
AACAGGCGTCATAATTACATTGGTATCGGGGCTGGGCTGGGCGGGATATATGGTGGCTGGTAAGATTCTGCTCAGGGCGAAGCAGGTGAGCCCGCTGGGTAACACGGCTTTCGCAATGGGGTTCGGCACAGCGCTTTTATCAGCATCAGCCTACTTGCTTGAGGTTTTGAGCCCTATTCCATTGACTGGGTGGGCTATAATTATCTGGCTCGGTGTTGTGAACACCGCGGCTGCTTTTTTTCTCGGGAACCACGCCTTGGAGACCCTTGATGCATTCGAGTTATCGGTGCTCCAGAACACCATGCTGATTCAGATAACCATACTGTCCATGATCTTCCTCGGAGAAAGACTGCCAACAGTGAAATATCTATACATGGCGCTGGTGTTCATCGGCGTCTCTGTGGTGCAGACTAGAGGTGGGGGCAGAAACTAGTAGCCCGCTGATATGCCACCTGATATCCTTTATCGGTTAGCCTGTACTTTGATTCCTTGGCTTCCACCATTCCCGTATCTATGAGTCGGTTTAACCCGTTTATAGCTGAGGATTCATCGATACTGAGCAATATGGCGATGTCTCTGCTGGAGGCGTAGTTATCGTAGTTGTCGTAAAGAGTCTGTAGTAGCCATCTACCGATCTCTGTTTCAGTGCTCACAAATATAGATAGAATTAACGGGTTATAGGATTTTCTTAACTGGAACAGTGGTTCCGTAATCGGAACAGGGGCTCCGCGGGGTTCCTCAAGTATCGTTTATGCCTATGCTTGTTCGGTTAAGATGAAGACCACGAAGAATATGATGGTTGCAGCACTGCTCGTTTTAGCGGTGCTATCAGTAGGAATATCGCCCATTTTTGCGGCTCCAGACAATGAGATGAGCCGGGGTGTCAGTGGCTTCCAGAAAGGAGCGCAAAACAAGAACATGCTCACATCTGTGAACACCCGAGGGCAGGCAATACGTGAGCAAATACAGGAGAGACTTCAGGTTATGAACAAGCCCATCGACATCAGCGGCCTTGACGAGGCTACTATCGTCGACAAATTCGCACATGTAGAGGCAGCTGATTCCATTGATGACGGCGAGGGCTCGGTTATCTGGTATCTGAACACCCGTGGAATCAGCTCACAGATGGACTCAGTGACTGCTGCGGTTAATTCCACGAAGCCCGTGGGGGTGCAGCTGCTCGCAGAGAAGGTGAAGACCACGGAGTACGGTAAACTCTACAAGGTTCTCTGGGGCAGGGTGAACCACGAAGGCGAGAAGGTAGAGGTACAGGGCTACGCTATACTGGACAGTGACGGAGTCTTCTACTTGAAGCTAGATGGAGACGACTTGGTGCTCAAATCCATAGGCATAGTCGCACCCGCGGGAATAGGCGTCAGAGTAGCCATGAAGGGCTACATGACCCACGATGGCTCGGATTACAGCTTCCAGATGCATGGAAGAGCTATCCCCCTTCGGGGAAACATCATAAAAAACAGGCTGAACAACCAGAATCAGAACAAGCAACAGGACTCTGCCTCCAACTCTAGGAGACCAACTGTAGCTCCATACGCTGAGCCAGCCTAACACTACTCATTTTTTTCAAACATTTTTATCCTCGTACCATGATTGCAGGGACAGAGACCATGTCTTGGCGCGGAAAATACATCGGCTGGTACAGAATAGCTAAAGAGATTCTAGGTAAACTCGTACCAGATTTATCTGATAGAGAGATTATGGAGAGCGTAACCGTTGAGGATCAATTAGTCGCTCCCACTGGACAGGAGCATCTGCCAAAGAACAAGGCGAAGCCACTACCGCGCATAACCATCAGGCTCAGCGATACCGGGGTAGAGCTCGGGGTCATGTACAGTGAACAGGAGCAGCTTGAATTATTCAAGAACATCTTCAAGGAAACCCATAGAAGAGACATGGATACACTACTGGAGCAGCTGCAAAAGCTTGACCCGAGCTACGAGACCATACTCTACAGCAGGGGCAGAGACGAGAAGCCGTATCTCCTCAGAAAATATGTCTCGGCGAGAATGGATGAGCAGCTTCTGGAACGCCTCATCGATGAGAGCGAGGGATTGCGGAAGGGGGGCAGACAGATACAGAACAATCAATCGACGTATGTGCCGCCTAAGAGCCCGGAGCTATATCTTACAAGAATCACGGTGCCCCTCGAGGAGCAAGAGTATAGGCGTGCACTTGAAGCTATAAAGTTGCTTTACTCAACGGTCACTGGGATAATGACGCAGCGTGAGATCATCTCAGAGAGACTGAGCAAGCCAAAGGTGAGGCGAAACATGTACAGGGAGTTCATTGAGGCACTGAATGAGGTTAAGCAGCTTGATCTGATATCCGCTGAGCGACGCAGGGAGATAAACCAGAGGTGGCGAGACCACGAGGATGAGCGCGATGAACTCATGGAGACCCTGAGACAGCTGCTTAACCCTGAGAACTGAGCTCAAGGAATCGTTGTTTTACGTATCCTCTGTGGCAGTTTTCCTCTAGCTTCTCAGCGCAGAGCAACACAATTCTGCTGTATTGATTAGCGAGCTGTTTGAGCTTCTTTAAACCTGCTTCCTCATCAACAAGCGTCGGAGGCATCATGCGGGTCTTGTTTCCCAGTTCCTTGATCCATGTGTACTTTGAACCCATCCGCCTCTGGAGCTGAGGCAGAGTATAGACACCTAAGAATGCATGATGGGGATTCTTCCTTACATCCACAACTATATCTGGGTTCAGAGCCTCAAGCTCCTTGAAAAATTCATCGGGTTTCTTGCCACCGTAGCCGATGGTCTCTATGGTTGTCAATACTTATGCTCAGAAGTCTGCTCTGATAAGTGTTGAGAAGGAGTTTTCCGGGGGAAGAGAAGCCTGAGCGTTCTCATATGCCCGGAGAACCGCAGCATAATGCATCCCCATGACGGGATAAAGGTTCCCATGTTTAAGAAAAATAGAGATAAAGGCTCAGTATCCCACAGCCATGCTCACGAACCCGGTTAAGAGACTGTAGACTCCGCCGTGGAGAAGCCCTGTAACTTGGTCTTTGTATATTCCTATGGGTCTTCCCCAGCTCTTCAACTCGGCGTCAATGTAGTTGATATCATGACCCATTGCAATCAGTTGGTCGCGCACCTCAGCCGAAAAACGAGAGTCAAGATAGATGGTCTTTGTCTCCCGCGTAACCCGCGGAGCATCAACCGCATCCTGCATCTCCATACCGTAATCGATGACGTGATGAATCGCCTGAGCAACTGAAACCTGTATATTTCTGCCACCGGGTGCACCTATAGCCATGAAGGCTTTCCCATCCCGCAGAACAACCACGGGGCACACGTTCTGTATCCTACGTTTTCTACCATCGATGCTGTTTGCTGTTCCCGGATTCGGATTTAGCCCATACATGGCGTTATTCATAACTATCCCTGTGCCGGGAATTACCACGCCTGATCCGAAGGCGTTCACGAGCGTCTGGTTGATAGCCACCATGTTACCCGCCTTATCCGCGGCAGTCAAAGCTGTGGTGCACTCAGGTTCATATGGCCAAGGGTCACCGGGCTCAATCACCGTTGCCTTATCAGGCATTATCCGCTCACGGAGTTTAGCGGCGTATTCTTTGCTCACCATTGCCTTCTGGGGGACATCAACGTATCCGGGGTCACCCATGTACTTGAACCTGTCAGCGAAGGCTAACCCGATGGCGTCGGAGACTATGTGCAGAGCCTCTGCTGAGCCATATCCCATCTCTGTTAGGTCGTAGCCCTCCATGATGTTCAGTATCTGCATCATGGTTGTGCCGCTGTGAGTTAGATCATATACTACCTCATAGTCCCTGTAGGTTCCCGGCTCAGGCTCAACTAAGATGGGCTCGTATGCTGCGAGATCTTCCTCTGTAAGCAGTCCATCGTTCTTAGCCATGTCTGAGGCTATTGTCTTGGCGATCCAGCCCTTGTAGAAGACATCTCGTCCACCCTCGCTGATGTCCCGAAGACACTTCGCAAGCTCGGGATTTCTCAGCACATGTGGAGTAGCTATTCCATGGAAATAAGGAAGATAGGGGAACTTACCATCCCTGAGGTAGACTCTTCTCCACTCATCATACTTCCAGAAAGCCTCCATAACCCTAAAGATACTATCAGCCGTCCACCAGCCCACCACGAAACCATCCTCAGCCACCTTAGCCGCTGGCTCTATTACATCCCTCAGCTTCATGGTGCCGTATTTTTCCAGCGCCATGGTTAGCCCCGCCACTGTTCCGGGTACTACGCATGCCTTGTACCCATTTACGTTGGCGTCATCCTTTACCTTATTCCAGCCCATCCAGCCGGGTTCGCTGCTCTCCTCCAGCTCATACATGTCAGGTGTGCAGTTTGCTGATGGACGACCAACGTAGTCGATTACAATGTTCTCACCGGACTCAAGATGAATGGTCATCACCCCCTCCCCGCCTATGCCGTTCATAGCCGGCTCAACCACGGTGTCCATGAACGCCGCGGCTACTGCGGCGTCAACCGCGTTACCGCCTTTCTTCATCATCTTGACCCCAGCCTCGCTGATGAGGCTGTGTTTCGACGCCACTACGCCGTTGGGCGCTATACAGTCGTATCTTGTGGCTCCGCTCCATCTGCGAGCCTGATAAGTAAGACCTTCTGAAACCATACATTAGTCTTGGATTCCGGGTATAATAAACCACGGGACAAGCCTTGAATAGGACAATGCCCTTGTTTCTGGTATGTCAGAAGAAAAACTAGAAGAGTTTCTTGAGACTGGGAAGGACTGGGCTAAGGTAAAGACCAGTGTACCGGGGGTATTTGTGATGAAGATGCCCGGCAGCAAGAACAGGGAGCCCAGTCTATCAGTTGAGATAAACCCAGTTGATGCAGGCGGTAGCCCCACAAAGCGTCGTGGACTCATTATCAGGTCTGTTGATGAGCTTCTCGAATTCAAGGATATATTGAGCAATGAGAAGGTTGAGACATTGATTGAGATGCTTGAGGATGTGAACCCAGGTACGCCTGAGGGTAAGCAGAGTAAAGAAGTCATCGAGATCTAGACCAAAAACTCTTTTCAAACCAATTCATACATTTAAGTATGGAAACTAGACAGGAAATCAAACAGCTTTTTTTCAAACTCTTATCGGTAAACGGAATCAGTGGCTTCGAGGAAGCCATGATAAAGACACTGATGGAGGAGCTGAAGCCTCTATGCGATGAAGTATATCAGACTCCGAGGGGAAACGTCGTTGGTATTCAACGTGGAACCGACCCAGATGTCCCCAAAGTTGCATTGACAGCTCACACAGACCAAGTGGGATTCATCGTCTTCAGCATCGATGACAGAGGCTTCCTACGGTTTAGGAAGATAGGTGGCTCGGTGACCGGCAGCATTCAGGGACATCAGATGAAACTCCACGGCAAAAAAGGTCCAGTGTACGGTGTAGCGGGTATTAAACCGGGACACATGACCAAACCAGCCGAGGCAAACACTATTCCAGCTATTGAACAGCTGTACATCGATGTAGGGGCGAAGAGCAGGGAAGAGGTGGCTGAGATGGGTATCCAGATCGGCACACCCATCACTTGGAACACTGAACCAGTTCAGTTAGCAAACAACTATATCGCGACGGCTGCCGCTGACGACAGGGCTGGTCTATCCGCGATTATAACTGTGGCGAAGAACCTGAAGGACAAGCAGATACCGGCTACAGTCTACTATATTGGCACTGTTGAGGAGGAGATTGGACTCAGGGGCGCTGATGTCGCTTTATTTGACCTCGACGTGGATATGGCGGTAGCCGTTGATACGTGTCCATCGGGTTATCAACCAGATGTGAAGCCAGTGGATATCTTCTACGAGGTGGGGAAAGGACCAGCGTTACAGGTTGCAGAGATGAGCTCCACCACAAGAGTAAGCAGCAGGATAGCGAGAGACTGGATATCAGGCGCCGCGGATAAACATGGACTGCCTTACCAGAAAGGCATCATGTACGGCGGCACAGACGCATCTGCGATGCAGCAGACAAGATCAGGGATATCGACGGTTCCATTCAGTATACCGAGACGTTATAGCCATAGCCCAGTGGAGCTACTGAGTCTGGACGACTTATACAATCTCACCGAGATACTCACCGCTGGGTTATCTGAACTTGATAGAAATTTCAAGCTTCTCAGGGTCTAAAACCCAAATTTTTACATGCCCCAAGCATACTATCAGATGACTCTATGAATCTACGAAGAAAAATGGTCACAACCCTTGCAGTCATCACTGTAATAGGGATATCTGGGATGTGGATATTCACGGAAAGTACTCTCCGTGAAGGCTTTGAAGGCGTAGAGGTAGAAGTTATGAAAAGCACGGTGCTTTGGGGCGTAGATGATATCTACGACTTCGCACTCGTGATGGATTCCGCTACAGCCCCCATAGCTGCATGGGATGACATGTACAACTATATGGCTACGGGAAGCCAGAGCTTCATAGATGAGGTATTCAGTAATAATGTGTTAAAACGGAACGAGTTCAACCTAGTTGCCATTTACTCAAACACTGGTGAGTTAATTTATGGAAAATACTACGATTACAACTCTGATACTGAGCTAAGTTTCCCGACCATCTTCACACAGGCATCAACATACGAGGCGCTCAGCAATAATGACTCCAATACCAGAAGCGTCGTTGGGATAATAGATTACCAGGGTCAATTACTAATCGTAGCAAGCAGACCGATACTGGACACAGCCGAGACTGCTCCAAGCAGAGGAACTCTTGTAATGGGCTTTGTGTTCTCCGAGAAAGAAATAGAAACAATCCACGAACTTACAGGACTCCCACTGGATTATCATACTTCTGAAAACGGGGCAATATCTTCAGACATCAGATCAGAGTTATCCACAGAAACCCCATTCACATACAGGCTTACACTGGATACAATTACGGGATATTACTCAGTAGCAGATATATTTGGAGACCCTGCCGTCGTGATTTCTGTATCACAACCAAGAGAAGTATATCAAGCCGCTCAAGAGATCAGGCGAGGTTTCCTATCGGTTATAATAGGAATCGGCTTCCTGCTTGGTACAGTCGCTATTGTGTACGCGGACAAGACCATTTTCCGTAGAGTAGTCAGACTGAGTGACGAGGTATCTGAGATAACCAAGGTTGATGATCTATCAGCGCGGGTTCATACGACTCAGGGTGACGATGAGATAAACCAGTTAACCCGTAAGGTAAACGAAATGCTACAGAGACTGGAGGAGTCCAGAGCCACTGAGAAGAGGCAACAAGAAACAGTGGAGAAACTTAGGGAAGATAGCGCAAAGGAAATATTTGAGGCAGCAAAGAAAATCTCCTATTTAGTAAACAATGAACTTGAGCGTCCCCTGAGAAGTATGAAACAAGTAGCCTACAATCTGCGTGAAGAAAATAACAAGGAACTGGCGGAGATTCTGGAGAGCAGTATCAAATACAGTGAGGCTACTCTGATCGAGTTAGCCAATCTATCCAATCTCGGGGAACCAAAGAGAACCATCTCAGACCTCAATGAGGTTGCTGCCGCAGCCATCGGAAATGTTGAACCCAAAAAAGGAGTGACAATCGAGGCGAATACAAGTGACGAGTTTCTCGCCATCAACATAGACGCTTTGAAGGTCACGAGAGCCATCGAGAACATCATAAGAAACGCTGTTGAGGCGGTTGAAGACAAAGGCACCGTCGAGGTAAGAGTCACCAACGATGATAAGACAGCCATCGTAATGGTAACCGACAACGGAGTCGGTATGACTGCAACCAAGCTTGACTCCATCTATGAACCATTTCACTCAACCAAGGACGGAG
>CAYTVK010000096.1:0-7817 GCA_964441725.1 uncultured Candidatus Bathyarchaeia archaeon
CGCCTATGTTGATGGTGGGCTCCATGCTCCCTGTGGTTACTACCATAAAGGGAGTGAAGTTATTGCTGATGAACGCTACTCCGAGATAGGATTCCAGTATTAAAGCTATTAAAAGGACAGTCTTGATCGTCTCTGTCATCTGTTTTGAGGTTAATCCTAGGCGTTCGCTAAGTGCTTTTTCTTCTATGAACTCGTCCAGTGGTTCGTCTTCTGTTTCTTCACCGAATAAACTGAAGGGTTCTGATTGTTGTCCACCCTCTGTTTTTATGCTTAGAACTTGTCCTCTCGCGTCTCTTACCATGACGAGTTTTGGCTCCGCGGCTTGTCCGCTGAAGCTGCTTATGGCGTCTATGCCGAGGTAGAAGAGTCCTCCGACTATTGCGCCGTTGAGTCCTATAAATGGGGCCATTTGCATGATGGGCATGGTTCCGCGGATTATCATCAGCGCCATGAAGCTGGCCACTGTTGTGGCGCTTGCTAGGCTTATTACGCTGAAGACTTTCGCGGAGTTCATTGCATCACATC
Source organism: uncultured Candidatus Bathyarchaeia archaeon (assembly GCA_964441725.1). Taxonomy (GTDB): domain Archaea; phylum Thermoproteota; class Bathyarchaeia; order TCS64; family TCS64; genus RBG-16-57-9. The sequence goes on from CAYTVK010000096.1 coordinate 526, forward strand.
ATATTTCGGGGGTTAAAGAGGAGGAGGTTAGACTAGATCGGTCATCGTGAAGACTAAGCTTGTCATATCTTCCCATAGGCTAGTTGGATTAGGTGTGTAACCTGTAATGGTTATGTTCAGAACATTCACAGCGTTACCGATATTATAGAATACCAAGTAACCGTTGGCTAGGTCTGATTCGCCTCCGATGTATGATGACTCACTGTCAGATATTGTGCATCCAGTTAAGTCTACATCAGTGGTGATTGTTATGTTATAGTTACCAGATGTTGGTGAAGTAGTTGTTAGCCGAATTTTCATTCCATCTAGAGTTTTATATGGAACTACTTTGGCCTTTGAGATCGTTCCAGTTGATCCAGTATCTTGTACGTCGTATACTGTTGTTCCTAGAGTCAGATCTGAATTGACTGAGAAAGCCATTGTGCTTACTATTCCGAAACCTATCAGCAGCAGTGCCGCCATTATATATTGTTTCTTCATTTTTGTTCAAGCTATACATAGAGAGGGTTATAATCAACATATAGTCGAAATGATTGTTTTCTATTTGTTAACCTTATGTTAACAATATGTATACACATGTGAACAGGGTGAAAAATTAACATAAATATGTTAAAACCATAAACCCGTATATCAACAATTGACAGTCAAGAAAGTTAGTTGAATTATTGAATTTACTAGTTTTGACGCAGCTCAATATAGAATGAATATGTATCAGCAGCGATATCCTGAAGCGAAATAGTAGCCTTTATCTGCTGATTTCCAGCTGGCACATCATTCCAATGTAATACACCAATTACCAGGTCACCATTTCCGATGGAAGTGGAATTTGTTGCTGTATCGCCAATGGCTTCAACCAACATCGTACCTGTTGTTGCTGAATATATATGAGCCCCAGAATTATCACGGCAAATAAATTCGAACCGTAGATCTTTTGCACCATCTCCGCCTGAAATATAAAATCTAACAATCAATTCATCAGCTGTATAATATTTTACCTGTAAATCATCAACCGAGAAATCTGTTGCTGAATATTGAGTCTTATAGACCGAGAATTTTTCAGGGCCGAGAGTATAAACGGGCAAAGACAAAGTAGTGATAATACCGATTAATAATGCAAAAAGCGCAGGAAGAACAATTAAGACTACTAAAGTACTACGCTTCATCCCAACCACATCATTTCTTGCATATCTATTATATTTGACTCAATAACCATGGGATAAATATTCGTTAACAAACGTATACTATCTGTTATTTCTATGTAACAAAGGAAAAAAAATGTAATAAACATGTAAAGTTTAGACGTCTTCAGCCAAGATATTTGCAGACCAGTAAGCGGAATAGAATCCAGTATCAGTCCATTCAACTTCCACATAATCAATAAGGTCCGTAGTCGTTGCTGAGGTGATAGTGAGTCCTAAACCTTGACCGCTAGTCACGTCTGTAGCTGATGCAGTAGTATCGGCTTGAGTTCCAGTGTACACAATTTTAACAGTATAATCTCCACCTCCAGAAGAGGTGATTTCTGTTAATCCATTATAATCTGAGCAAGGTGTAATATCAAACTGTACTCTGTGTGCTGATGATTGTGTAATATCAATTTTTAGTTTTACATGTGTATCGGTATCAGAGCTTGTCGTTGTAGTACTTACTACTTCTGCAGTACCTGAATATTTTACTACATATTCAGTAGTAACGCTTTCAGTTAGAGTTTGTTGGCCTAGTCCTGCAAGAGCATATGTGGAAACTACGCCTAAAGCCAATAACGCTATGATTGCAGCTATGTATGTTCTTCTCATAGTTATCTGGATTAGCTATCGTCTTTCAATATTTACCTTTATTCGGTCTCTTAGAGTAAATATTTAGAATATGAGAGTATACTGTTTGTTTACTTCATGTAAACGAGAAATATTATTAACAAAAATAAAGCAATTACAATTCTTATTTTTCATAAAATTAACTAAATCAGAAATCGAATTCGTCCTCTTCTTCCTCTTCGACCCCAACATCCTGAGGCTCCTCAACGGGTTCCCCGCGTTTCAAAGGATTCTTGAGTAACCCCTTTCTCTGCGCCACAGCCAATGAACCAGCAATAGAAGCACCTAGGAAGGTTCCGACTCCATATACATATGGTGGCTTGAACATGTTCTGCTTGAAATCAGTAACTCTGTAAGCCAGAGTAGGGTCCCCAACGTTAAGTGTATCAGCCAGACTGGTAGCTGAATCAGTGTATATTCCGTCAGCAGCCACCTCAGCGTACAGTGTCCATGTACCCATCTTATCTGGCTGGAAGACTGTCTGGTATGAACCATTCTCATCAGTCAAGGCGAACAAGCTGGTGGAGTTAAACCCATTTCGGGCAGTAATGAACACCTCGTACCCTATGCGTTTCTCGCTGAACTGCCCAGTTACATTAACGTAGTCTCCCAATCCAATCCAGTCTCTGCTGACGTTAATGCTCAGCGTCGTGGGTTTACGCTTCACCTCAAACAAGGCTGGGCTACTGTTACTGGGCCAGTTTACCTCATCCCCAAAGAACTGGGCTGCTACGCTCCACTCACCTATCTGGTTAGGCATGAATGTGTGCGTGAAATGGCCATCATCGTCTGTTGTGACGTTGAACTGCACTACCTTGGTTTCTCTGGTATAATAGAGGGTTATTTCCTTGTATGGAAGATTTAATGTGCCTTTAGAGATTACCTTCTCTCCACCATATATCATCTCGGGATCGACTACGAGAACCATCTCTGTAGGGTTCATGGCCTTGGCTTGAGCGCTCTTCTTACCATTGTTTCCCAGACTGTCTGTAGCCTCCCAGTAGTAATCGATGATCGTCCCCTTTTTCTGGGCGGGCACCGTGACGCTGTAGATTCCGTCACTATAGTTGTAATCTAGGCTCTTCCAAGTCTGCTTCCCATTGGTGCTCATGCGGAAATCTACTTGAGTAATATCCGAGATATCAGTGATGTTGCATTTGAGCTGGAAAGGTTCATCGCTCGTTACGAATGAAGGAGGATCAATCAACGTTATGTTCGGGGGATCAAAATCCGTTCTCAGCACAAAGGTCACATACCCCTCACCATTCTCAGCGATAAGAACCAGATAATACAGCACAGGATCAGTATAGCCTCCGTTGAAGTCGATGTGCATGTCATCACCATTTCTCTCACAGCTATCTGAAGCCTCATAGTTACGGTACCCTTGAGGGTCATCGTTGAAGCCTCCATATTCCTTGTTGAGCTTCCCAAGAAGCCCTGGACTCCAAGGTGTAATCAATCCATCTATCTCGGTGCCAACGTCTTCAACCAGATTAGCCATAGGGTAGAGCCTTGCCTCATACATGTCGAGACTATTGGGAACGCTGACATCGACAGTGATCCGCGGCTGATCAGTGATGAACTCAAAAGCATAACTGGACTCTGGCTCGATGTAGTCATCTGCAGGCTCCATCATCTCTATCCTGTAGTAAATATCGGGATCAATTGTCTCAATCACCATAAGCGTGGCTGCCTCTGATTCCGTACTATCATTAGGATCGTTTCTTACACAGAGGTAATATGTGGCAGTCTCCTCTGGAGTAAAATACCAGCCCTTCTCATCGTTACTTACCTGCTCAGGGTAACCAGCGGCCTCAGTGTGGCTACTTATAAAATTCAAAGTCGCTTTTCTTGCCCTGTAGACGTAGACATCATAATCTGTAAGATGTTTATCAAGGTTAACCCAGTCACCCACAAGATAGATATGATATTTGTGGCCACCCTTCAACGTATATATGTAAGTCCATGTTTCCCCAGGCTGTATTTGTCCCTTCTCAATAACAACTGGGAAACCCACTCTCTCCACAATCGTACTGTTCCCGGATAATGCGTAGATCTCAGCATGAGCAGGGCTCACTGAAAACAGCGATATGGCTATGACTATGAATATCGTGACTAGAAATATTTTGAATATATTCTGGGTTGTGCTCTGCATGTAGGCCACTGCTGTTTTATGTGGCTTGTTTGTGGTTTACGATTAAAGTGATTATGAATCTGTGTTCGGGTTCAGGGGTCGTCTTCTATTTTTTTGTTTTTATAGTATTTATTGAAGGATGATAGCTTTTTTATATTGTTGTATAGTGAGTTTAGTTTGAATTTATTTTATTGATTTTTGCCGTGGAAGGTAGTATTATTCGATTTTTCTTGATGGTTTTCGCTCGTTTTAAGATGGGGATTTTCCCTTGTTTCAGATATCTTTGGATGGCTTTTGTTTTCTAAAGATTTTTATTGATATTGTTACATATCTTTGGATATGGGTAAAGTATTGATTAGCTTGGATGATACAGCGGAGAAGAAGTTCAGGGAGATAACTTTGAGGCTTTTTGGCAATAAGAGAGGGGCATTAAGCATTGCTGGGGAGCAGGCGATTAATGAATGGATTGTGCGTAATGATACTCAGCTGAAATTCTGATAAAAAGGGATATCATTGAATATCTAAAGTATCTCTAAATATCTAAATATTTATTAGGATTATTATAGATATTGTTAGATATCTACGATATTGTTATTTCCCCATAATCCATGTATACCATATGACAATAATACCCGTCAGGATCGCAGAGATAATACAAGAGACACCCACAGTGCGAGTCCTAAGACTTGACCTGCAAGGCAGAGACTTTCACTACAAGGCTGGGCAATGGATAAACTGCTACACGGATATCGATCACGTTAGGCAGGTTGTGGGCTACAGCTTGGTTTCATCACCTACGTCTAAAGGCTTCATCGAGCTAGCGGTAAAGATCAGTGATAACCCTGTCACAGTCTATATTCATAATTCTGCTAAGGTGGGGGATATATTACATATTGAGAGTGGAAATGGTGAGATTTACTACGAAGAGGGAATGGGATCTAAGATCGTATTGGTCTCTGGAGGAATAGGAGTAGCTCCACTGATGGGTATCTTACGATACATAGATGCCACCATAGATGCAACTGTTACACTTCTTCAGAGCGCCCTCAGTTTTGAAGAGCTGATCTTTTTTGATGAGATAATGACAATAGCTGTGAATAATCCTCGGGTTAAATATTATCCATCAGTGACTCGTGAAAAACCTCCCGAGGGAGTAGGCAAGGGGAGGATTTCAGGTGAATCGTTTGAAAGACTCGGTGTTGATTATGGTTCCTTATTTTATATTAGTGGTCCAGGCGAAATGATTCCAGAGCTCGCTAATTATCTCGTAAGCAGAGGAGTTGATTCAGAGAGAATTAAGTATGAGGTCTGGTGGAAGCCAGACCAGAATCATGTTTGAAGAAAGGATTTGATTTAGTTCCGTTTATTAATTATATCGTCGCTTTTTGTGCGTCATTTACGGGCGATTGATTACGTTTTTGTATAGGATTTGATTTAATTAGGCTTGTTCAGGGGGTTTTTTAATTAAAATAAACCAGATTTTCTACCATTTCATAGATTGGGCTGCTAAGTTATTAAAAATAAAAAAGAGGGGATGAAAAGATATTACTTGACTTTGGCTAGTTTCTCTAACTTGGGAATGGACTTCTCTATCCGGTCTAGGGCTTTGTTCATGATTCCCTTGCTTGTTGCCGTTAGAACCCTCATGTGTCCCTGTCCTTCTTCTCCAAAGTGATGGCCGTTGTTGAATGTGACTTTTGCTTCCTCTTTGAAAAACTTTTCAAGCTCGTCGCTTGTCAAGCCATAGTTGAACTTGGGAAACATCAGATATGTGCCCTGTAGCTTGGGAATTGTAACATCAGCCATCCCGCCGAGGCGTTTCTCAACAAGGTCTCGTACTTCTTGCAAGTATGCGTTGAGTTCTTTAACCCAGTTCTCGCATTTTCCGCTCAGTATGGGCTCGGCGATGGCTAAGCTAAAGTTGTTTGTACCTCTCAGTACGCCTCCGGCGATCTTCTGGAGGTTTTCGAAGATGAACTTGTTTGATGTCGCCAAGTATCCTGCTTGAAGCCCAGGAACGCTGAAGGTCTTGCTGAATCCCCAGCTTGTGATGGTTAGGTTAGCTATCTCAGGGCTAAGTGACGCTAGGCTGATGTGTTTTCTCCCATCGTTTAGTATGTCTTCCCATAGCTCGTCAACGAAAACATAGATGCCTTTGTCTACAGCGATGTCTGCTATTCCCTTCAGCTCTGCTTTGGTCATTACCCTACCGCATGGGTTGTGGGGGTTACAGATGTAGATTAGCTTGGTCTTGGGTCCTATGCATTGTTTCAACCCCTCTATGTCAAACTTGTAGCCTTCGTTTAGATCGAGCTTCCAGTGAACTGGTCTTGCTCTAACCCGGTCTACTAGCATGAAGAATGGGTAGTACATGGGATCGTTGACTATGATCTCATCTCCTGGGTTGCAGGCATGCATGGCGCTGAGCCACATGCCGGGGATGACGCCTTGGGTCATCATGATTTGAGTTTCCGGGATGTCCAGCTTGTTGTATCGTTTGAGTTTTTCAGAGATAAGCTCCTTTACCGGTTCATCTTGGGGGTATACAGTGTATTCGTCTTTCGCTGCCTGTACGAGGGCTTGTTTTACCTCGGGGCAAAGAGGGTAGTCTTGGTCTGCTAGCCAAAGTGGGATTATGTCTTCGCTGTCGAGGTGCCATTTGACGCCTTTGGCTTTGAGTCTGCTTTTTACTGTGGGTTTATCGAATAATGTGCTCATTTTATCACGACTTTGTACCTTTAATTTGTGTTATATTATAGTTATAACAGATTAGGTTGTTTGGATGATTTTAGGGTGAAATTATGATTTTTTGACTATAATTTTGTTTGATTGATCATTTTTTGCCCAAGAATCGTTAAAAGATGATGATAAAGACAGAAATAATCAACAGGAGACATATCATCATGGTAACTCTAACCAGTGATAGGCTTGTTTTGAGGGAGTTTACCCGTGACGATTTTGATGGTGTTCATGGATACGCCAGTGATCCTGAGGTCGTCAAATTCATGCCTTGGGGGCCAAATACTCGGGCAGAGACAAGACGATTCATTGAACGTAATATTCAATCACAGGTAGTAAAGCCTAGGTTGAGTTATGAGCTAGCTATTACCACTGAGGGGAGACTGATTGGTGGCTGTGGTCTGACCATTCACAGCGTGATGGATAAGAACGCTGAGATAGGTTACTGTATCAGGCGAGATATGTGGGGAAAAGGAATTGGAACCATTGTAGCGTCTTTACTTATCGATTTCGGTTTCAATGAACTTGGACTACATAGAATAACGGCGAAATGTGATAAGGAAAACCACGGAAGCTACAGAGTTATGGAGAAAAATGGAATGATA
>CAYTVK010000097.1:0-7791 GCA_964441725.1 uncultured Candidatus Bathyarchaeia archaeon
AGTTACTATTAGTTCTTTGATAGACCCACGTTTGGATCCTTTACAATTAATAGACCTATTTGCATCAATTTCTCTAAAAGAATAGCTCTTGTTGCCTTCGTAAATCTCTTTGATTTCGTTTGAAGTAGAATTACTAAGCACAAAAAAAGCACCTATTTCATTAATTTCACTACATAAATCAGCAAGTCTTTTTTGATCTTGAATATCGAATCCATCAGCAGAATAGGATGTAAAATTGGAAGTGGAGCTAAGTGGGTGATAAGGGGGATCGAAATAACAAAGGTGCCCTTCTTTGACTTTTCCTGATAGATAACTAAAATCTTCGCTTAATATTTCAACATGTTCTAACATTTCACTGGCTTTTATAATATCGGATTCTGGTACAATTGTAGGGTTCTTATATCTACCAAAGGGTACATTGAAATTATTTTCAGAGTTTACTCTATATAATCCATTAAAACAGGTTTTATTCAAGTAGAGAAATAGAGCCGCTTCCTCGATTTTGTTAATATCACCAAAATTAAATAAATCTCTTAATTCATAATAAGTGTCCTTATCATAATTATATTTAAACGCTGTTTCTATCAGTTCATTAGGATTATCTCTTACAATTTTATAAAAATTAATTAATCTTTTATTTATATCATTTATTGTACCATTTTTTTGTTCCAATTCAAAAAATATAGCCCCTCCACCAAAAAAAGGTTCATGATACACTCTATTTTTATAGTCTTTAGGAAAATAAGATATAATCTGCTCTATTAATAGTCTTTTACCTCCAGCCCATTTCAAAATAGGATTCATTATTATAAATAATATAATAATCTTTCATTTATATGTTTTTTTATGATGCATAAGAGATCAAGTTAATAAGAGATCGATATTCGTTAGGGATCTTACGCCTAGCATCATTCTTAAACTCAGGAGCAAATAAGTTAAACGATATTTCTCTATAATCACTTGGAATTAGTTTTTTCAACCACTTTATGTATTTAACTAATTTTAAGACTTTTTTAGATCCTGTTATTTTCCAATCCATTTCTATTATCTTGTTTGGTATTGTTCCATCTGAAAGTTCATTATTCTCATAATAGCATAAATCTGCTTGATCCATATTACTTGGCTTAAATGGAGTCAATGGAACCCTCCGACAAATAGCAGCACCTTCAGGATTTAGTTTTTGAGGAAGTAATTTTGGATTGGCTATAAGCATTGCATCATGATGGTATTTTGACTTTGCATCACTTAGATGTGAAATACTCATATTAGGTTCAAAAAACATGGGGTGAGAAATTAGTTTTACATCATCTTTAGACGGATCTACATAGGATTTACCTGATTTTAATAGATCCAAGAGAATTTTTGTTTCTCCCGGAGTTATTGTACAGAAACTTTTTCGTTGGATACTATTTGAAGGAAGAGGATAATTATATCGGATAGATAATTCAGAGTACAGATCATCAGATTCTATTGCATTACCTTTGATACCTAAATTATCCGAGAATTTTAATAAATATGGTTGACATCGCTCTATTTTACTCGTGACTTTGAAAACGCCAGAGTTTTTTGTTGACTTGTATATTTTTCTATTACTCTCATCCCAATAAACTTCTGCGTCTACTTGTCTTCCTAATGGACTATTTGGACCATTTATAATGAAAGAGCCGTACTGTTTTGAACCTTCAATTTGACCACCATATACAATTCTTCGTTTAATGAAGAAAAAGACATGATCTCCTTTTCTAGCAGACGCTGCATCGGATAAAGCTGCATAATGCATGCTTTGTTTTGAAACCTCTTTGTACTCAGGAGCTCATAACTCTCCATAAACACCAGAAGATACATACAAATCAAGAGTTTCTTTATTATTCAAAGTAATGAATAATCCTGACTCGGGCAATTTTATCTCACACTAACAGATAATTGCTACTGTTGTTAAATAAAATTAACTATTAAAATAAATTCAAATTATTTCATTTGTTAAAATAGTTCTTTGCTCTTTTTTGGAGGGATGGATACATCTATGCATCTTCATTTATTTTTTCAGTGTTCTGAGAACTAAAGACTTGGTTATTCCATCATATTTAATGAAAAGGATAAAGATTTAATAATGGTCTTGAGTGTAAGTCTAGAGCATCCGGAGAAAACAGACAATGGTAGGAAAACTATCTACAATGCGGGGCGGTGGCCAGAGCACAAGGCCAGTCAGTAAGAGGCCCCCAAACTGGGTCGTCTACCAGCCAGACGAGGTAAAGGCACTGATTATCAACCTCGCACGTGAAGGCAAATCCCAGTCACAGATCGGTAACATTCTCAGAGACGTACACGGAGTTCCACTCGTAAAGCCCATCGTGGGACACGGAGTCAGAAAGATTCTGGAAGAAGCAGGGCTTTCCCAAGAGATCCCAGAGGACCTATACAACCTGATGGTCAGGGCGACTAGGCTCAGGAGACACATGGAGCGCAACCCCAAAGACTATAGTAACAAGCGTGGTATGCAGCTCACCGAGAGCATGATTTACAGGATTACAAAGCATTACAAGAAGAAAGGTATTCTTCCGAGAGACTGGAACTATCGCAGCGAGATAGTTACCATCTAGAACGGAAATGCCTGAACAAGATTTTTTCAAATCTTTACAACCAGCGGTTTCTATTATTGAAAAGCATATTCAGAAAGGCTCTTTCATCAGATTGGTCACTCATAATGACGCCGACGGACTGAGCAGCGGTGGACTATTGGCTATTCTTGCGTTACGTATGAAGGCTCGGTTTAAGATCAGCAGTGAAAAAAAACTGGATGATAAGCTGCTTGCTCGTTTGAATGAGGAGCACTCGGACCTTGTGATTTTCAGCGACTTCGGCAGTGGATATCTCGATATTATATCGGATAATCTAAAACAGGACATTATCATACTCGATCATCATCTGCCAATGGATCATGAGGCAGAGAATATCATACACATTAACCCCATGCTTCACGATATAGATGGGGCACGCGACATAGCGGCCTCAGGAGTATGTTACTTTTTAGCAAAGGCAGTTGATCCAGAGAACAGCGATCTTGCGGTACTGGGACTTCTGGGAGCACTTGGAGACCAACAGGATAAGGGTGAACGAAAATCCCTCATAGGATTAAACAAGATCATAGAAAAGGACGCAGAGGAAAAACATCTGCTTGAGAAACAAGTGGGATTGATCTTCTACGGATACGAGACAAGACCCATCGCTAAAGCAATCGCCTACACGACCATACCCTACATACCGGGACTCAGCAGCAGCGAGGGAAACTGCGTAGCGTTCCTCAAACAAATTGGCATAGAGATACTTGAAGGAGAACGACTAAGGGCGTTAGCTGACCTCAATGACGAGGAAAAGACGCGGCTATTCAGTGCACTCAGCAGCCACATGATAAGCAGCGGATGCGACTCAAGCGCCATCCATCAACTCATAGGCACAATTTACACATTCAAACTAGAGAAACCCAGCACACCCCTGAGAAGTGGAAGAGAATACGGTAGCCTGCTAAACGCATGTGGAAGAATGGGAAAACAGGGAGTAGGTCTCAGTGTGGCAATGGGGGACCGAGAAGAAGCCATGATGGAGGCACAGGAAGCCCTCGAAGAGTACAGGAGAACCATCAGTCAGGCACTTGACTGGGTCCAGATGAATGAAAAAGTAGAAGAAATGGACAACATATACGTCATCAGAGCCGAGGATCAGGTTAACGACACTGTGATAGGCGTAATCTCGGGTATTTTACTAAGCCAAGGGATATTGAAGAAGAAAATGCCCATCATAGCCACAGCGTACAGCGAGGATGAGCAGCTCAAGATATCGGCGCGTGGGATAGAGGAACTCATCCAAAAGGGGCTTCACATGGGTATCATAATGCAGAAAGCAGCGGAGCAAGTTGAGGGCGGCGGAGGAGGCCACGACATTGCCGCAGGAGCATATATTCCAATGAATAAAGAGATGGCGTTCCTTGAGGAAGTTAACAGACTGGTAGCTGAGGCATTGGCCTGAAGAATACGGCTATAAAGAACAAGAGAGAATGTTTCATCATGCCCGACACCAATACCAGCACAAGTATCAAGATCAACTACGATGACGAGAAAAAGGCAAGAGCAGTCCAGAAAGCAATAACCCCAGACAACATCGGTGCCCCCGAAGGAATGCATATAATGACACTGGTAGATGGAAAAACACTAGAGATCGAGGTTCAATCTGATAGAAGCATCGGGAGTCTCGTCTCGACACTTGATGATCTTCTTAGCTGCATTCAGGCGGCTGAGAAGACCCTTGAAGAAGTCTAATTGTGTTCAACTATCATGCCATCAGATTTCATCAATGCTAGAAGAGGGGAGATGCTCCCCAAGGTTATGATATAACATTGGTTACTGCGAGTCTCTGGGTTTTGATTGTTTCATAGTCATGAAGGACCAGCTCTGAGCATACTTGGTTTAAAACGAGATAACCCGGTCACTTTCCTTAACCCAAGAAGCCAGTATCTTCATACTCCCCCGCTGAACACCATCAACAAGGTCACCCTCAGCGATACCCCTCGAATCGATACAACTCCCACAAGTCTTAACCTCGACACCTCTCGATGTCAAAGACATTAACATCTTCTCCATATTATAGTAGCCATCAGGCGTCTTCTGACCCTTCTTCGCCGCTACCACAGAGTCTCCCATCAAGAATATGCGTACAGTCATTCCTATCTCATCAGATATGGAAGTGGAAGCCAACCTGAAGGCGTTCCAAGGTTTCTCGATCCCATAGGGGGCATCATTTACTATTATTGTGAGTATCATGACGTAATGGAGGATGTGGGACTGTTTATTGGTTTCTTTGATTGGTTTCTGTCAAAACCTATATATGATTGCGTTGTATGTACCTGTCACTGAACTAGGAGAGAAAATGACAAATTGTCCAGGGCAACAAGGGACAAATGGCGTCGTAAAGAATGGTACGACATCATCCTCCCACAGTACTTCGGCGAGACAAAGGTAGGCGAGACCCCAAGCGATGAACCAGACAAGGTGATGGGCAGGGTCTTTGAGACAACGCTGGCAGCTATTACAGGTGACTTCAGTCAGGAGTATATGAAGATGTATTTCCAGGTTGATGAGATTGAGGGACATACAGCTCGGACAGTTTTCAAGGGCCATGAGTATCTCAGGGATTATCTCAGGAGTCTTGTTCGTAGACGCAGCACTAAGATTGATGGATTCTTCAGGGTGTACTCCACGGATGGTTACAGGCTTAAGATCGTGGTCACTGCCATGACTCAGAGCAGGATCAAGACAAGTCAGGAGTATGTCATCAGGAAGATCATGCAGGAGATCGTTGAGGATAAGGCAGCTAACCTGACCTTTGATCAGCTTGCTCATGAGATGGTTCTCGGTAAGCTGGCTAGCGATGTCTATAATCGGGCGAAGAATGTTACGGCTCTGCGTCATGTAGGTGTCCGTAAGAGCGAGCTTTTGGCTCTACCCCACTAATTCTGTTATCAATATTCTTATCCAGACAAGTGTCTGGTATTCTCATTGGTTGATTTGACGGCTATTGATGATTTTGTAGGAGCCTGGAGGCTGCTCTCTGTAGAGACTCGGAGAGATGATGGGAGCCTCTTTAGGAGCGGTAAGCGTACTGGGTATCTTATTTACAGTGCTGAGGGGTTCATGTCTGTCGCTTTTATGAGGGATGGGAGAATCGTGTTTGCCTCTGGTGATATTAGGGGAGGCTCTGTTGAGGAGAAGCTTGAGGCTTTTGATGGCTATGTCTCTTATTGTGGTCGGTTTGAGGTGGATGGCGGTATCGTGGTTCATGATATCGAGGTTAGTCTTTTTCCTAACTGGATAGGTGAGAGGCAGGAGCGTTTCTATGAGTTTGATGGGGATAAGTTGACTCTGAGCACCCCTATTCAGCTTGTGGGTGGAATGAGAATCAGCACCCATCTAGTATGGGAGAAAGTGAAAAAAGGTTAACCTCTCCAGACCTTCTTGAAGAGTCTGTAGAAGTTTTCCCCTATGATGCCTTTTACCTCTGTGTCCGAGTAACCGCGGGCTACCAAGCCTTTTGTCAAGTTAGGCATATATTTTAGCCACCCGTATCCCCAGTCCTTGTCCAGTGCTGGGAAGTATGTCTTATCCACGTTTTCAGGGTACTGACTGATGTAAGCCATCCTGTCCAAGGTGCTGTTGAAGTCTACATCTGAACCGAATCCAACGTGTTTAGCTCCAACAAGATTAGCAGTATAGTCCATCTGATCCAGTATGTCGTCGGTTAGTGTGCTCTTGCCGGGTTTCTTGGCGAAGAATGGTGTAATGCCTATTACGCCGCCTTTCTCGGCGCATGCCTTTATCTGCTCATCTGTCTTGGCTCTCTTCAGGGCGTAGTCTGTCCAGCCACCGTAGAACATGTACTTGTTATTCCACTTGGCGAAGTCGCTGAGTTCACGTGGCGTGGATGCACGTGGTAATGTGTGTGTGAAGCTAACAGGGTCTTTTGAGGCTTCTATTGCGTCCATGCTGCTGGGGTCACCTGTGTGGCTCAGGTCTATTAGGACCCCCATCTTGTTCATCGCTTCAACGAGTGCATACCCATAGTTGCTTAACCCGGCTTGTTTATTCTCGGCGCATCCGTCTCCAGCGCTGTTTCGAGTATTGTAGGTGATCTGAATTATTCTGATGCCGTACTCGTAGGCGATCTTAAGGAAGTCCACTGTGCCCTCTAGGAACTGGCTGTCCTGTGGACCGAACACTACGGCGTGTTTGCCTTCCTTCTTGGCTCGCTGGATGTCTGCAGCGGATGTGGCGATTAATGCTTTCTCTGAGCTTCGATTCGCCCAACTGTGGTAGCTTTTTAGTTCTCTTAGTGCCTCGCCTAGGTTATACTGCATGCAGACAGTGATATTTGACGCCGTAATTCCTCCAGCAAGCAGGTCGTCTACCCAGAGGTCTTCTCCAACATAGTCTGTGTATCCTACTAGGCTGGCGTCGATTACGATGGCTTCCTTGTGGAGCGCGAGGGCGTGGGCTTCCTCGTCCCGTGTTAGGTCTTTGAAGCTTCTACTCAATTCAATCAGGTATGTTGACGATTTATCGTATTTATGGCATCTTAATACCCGGATTTCAGCCGTTGATCAGTCAATATTATTTGCTTATTGTACGGGGTTTGTGCACTGTTTTCTCGGTTACCAAAGCGCTTTTTGTCATATATCAACACATGTTCTGGGCTGTTCTGGGGCTCTGTTGAGGAAAAAGAGACAGTTTTAGGCTGGGAGTTACATACCCCCCTCCCCCCTAGAATTGTTGATAAATGTAAAATAAGCATACCCGCGATAATTCATTGATTAAATTGACCGATTTACCATACTACACTCTACCTGACCCACCTGAGAAGATGAACGCAACAAGCGTCTTCATCCGCTTCGTGGACACACTGGGGTTCAGATACAGGTGGGCAACAGAGGGACTCAGAGAAGAAGACTTGGACTTCCAGCCATGCGACTCCAGCATGACATTCGGGGACCTCATGAAACACCTACACGACTTGATAGCCGTCACTGACACCTTCATAACTGGAAAAGAGCATGAGAGGGTAACCTCAATGAGCCTTGAGGAGCGGCGGAAAAATACTCTGGAAATACTTGTGGGTCTGAAACAGGCACTCCAAGGTCTGGATGATGAATACCTGAATGAGAGAAGATGGTTTGTCCCATGGGGTGGAAAAGAGTACCCGATCTGGTACCTGATTAATGGTCCACTCAGCGACTCCTTGACTCAT
>CAYTVK010000098.1:0-7757 GCA_964441725.1 uncultured Candidatus Bathyarchaeia archaeon
GGTAAGCCAGCTCCGCGACGAGCCAGTCAAGCAGCACCGTGACCTAGACTTTATGAAGCAGGAACCCTAGATCGTTTCGGCGAGGTTTTTCAGCTTGACTATGATGCCCTGCCAAGCCATGTACCAGTTGAGTCTTCTCTTCAAGGCGTTGCTGGAGAGGATTCCCCTTATTCTCCGACTCCAGCTCCCGTAGAAGCTCCTGTAGCACATGTGGAGTTCTTCCTGCACTTCTTTTCGGGTCATGGTCTCTGTGCCCATGATGGCGTGGGCCATATCGTAGTGGAAGAGGTTATCGTCCTCTATCCAGCCCTTCTGCTTAGCCTCGTCATATACCTCGATGCTAGGGAAAGGCGTAAGCACGGTGTATATGACGAAGTCCGGGTCAAGCTCAAGGACATATCGTCTCAACGCCTCAATGGACTCATGGGTGTCACTTCGATCCCCTATGATGAACATGGTGTGGGTGAAGATATCGTTAGCCTGCAGCAGCCGCACCGCCTCATAAGCCATTTTGGGCTCTATGCCCTTCCTGTACTCTTCAAGGGTTTCTGCTCTGGGGCTCTCAACGCCCATCATGACCCACTGGAGGCCACTCTTCCTCATCAAGGGCAACGAGTCCTTGATGTCTAGGACATCGTCACACCGCATCTGCATAAACCACATGAGATCATCCCCTAGGTCACGCTTCAGCAGCTCCTCTGCTAGTTCCTTGGCCCTCTCACCGGGGCCGAAGTTGTCGTCTGTTAGCCAGATGAACCTGCCCCCGAACTCATTGTATATGTACGCCATCTCGTCTGCTATTCGAGCCGGGGTCTTGACCCTCCACTTACCGCACCAGTGCCTCCACTGGGTGCAGAAGGTGCATTGATGGGGGCAGCCTCTGCCTCCCTCCACGAGCGCGTATGGGGCGTCTCTGCCCCCCATGGCCGCGAAGCTATACTTGTGGACCACATCTTTAACGAGGTGGTATCCGGGGAACGGGAGCGTGTTAAGGTCCTGGATCAGCGCCCTATCAGGGGTAACGTGTACCCCGTCTTCATCTCTATAGGTAATTCCATCAACTGATGCAAGCGACCTCTGCTCCATCCACGCCTTAACCAGCTCAGCCAATGTTACCTCCCCCTCATTCCTCACAATGACATCGATCTCTGGGAACGAGTTCAGTGACTCCTGGGCGGTGAATGTGAAGTGTTGGCCTCCTGTTACTGTCAAGGCGTTTGGGCAAGTCTTTTTCGCGGTCTGTAGCGTCCTCGCTACTTGGTAGGTGTTGCATGTGGATAGGCTGCTTGAGGCTATGATGTCTGGGGTCTCTTTCTTGATGTATTCTGGGAGCATGTCCCAGTCTATCTTTGACGCGTTGCAGTCCAGTACCTTCACTTCTATCTCAGGCAACACCTGTTCGAGGTACGCACCTAGCTGGATGATCCCATAGGGTGGCGGTAGATAGTCCCCCATTATGAACCAGATGTCTTTCGGTGGCTCGATGAAGAGAACCTTCATGGAGACGAGTTTCTCCAACGATCATTTAAACCCTGTCGATGTTTTATGAATGTTCAAATTTCAGATTCTATGGTTTCCTTCTCAATCTTATTCAGCATCTCAACATGCATGTATCTTGAATGAATGCATCCAAAACATAGAAGCGCGAAAGCGTTACCAAAAACACCGATCGTTACACCCACTAAATCCTTACCCATATTAAATAGCCAATCAACACCACTCATTTGACCTATAACTACCATGTTTGCTACTAGACCAATTATGCTCACGATGAGTTGGGGAGCCCACAGGGTAAACAAGATGCTACCATACTCTACTCTTAGCTCCACTCTCTTACCTGTTTCAAACATCTTCCAGAGGAACCATAAACTAAACGGAATTAGAGTAAATGATAGAACCTCTATGGATAAGCCGTAGGCTGCTGGTGGGCTCCCAGAATATAACATCGTCTTTGATAGATAGACCCTTATCAAGGATTGAACCAATACCGCTCCCTGAAAGATCAACACATATCTCAGAATATCATTGCTCCACACTGGTCGAACCGTAAATTTCTCCTCAACGAGCCATCCAAGAGCTATCCCTGAGAAAAAAGGCACAAGAAAAGAGTAACCTCCTAACCCGGTCACGAAGGCTACCTCAAAAACTGATTTCGCGAAATCTTCTGTTAAAAACCAGCCAACACCAACTATCAATTCTATGAGAATCCAGCTGTACACCATTCCACGAATGTAGTCCTTGTAATGATTGACCATATCCGCCTTCTTGCCGAACCAGTAGCCAGCCGCGATTATGCCTCCTGATAACATGATCCCAAATATGTCGAGGATATTCCTGTAAAACGTGTAGTCTTTAATGGTGATATAATTCAGTATTATTGGTAAAAACGGGTTGACACTCATGTAGATTAATTTTAACGCAACTATGATGAAACTCAGAATAAATACCTGAGCAAAACCAGAATTCTCTTCTCTATTCAACATAGACTCATGCAATGAATGGTTTTCTTCATAAAAAACTATCTAAAAGAGTTAATTGGAGTCGAAGTATTCCTTCGCTTCCCGCAGAATCTCAGGCTTCGCGAGTAGCTCAACAAGAGTCATTCCCAGAGCCTTAGTACCCACAATCATGGCGTCCAGTCCTTCCTTGGTAACCGAAGCCTCAGCCAACTGCACACTATGCCCCGGCGTACCCTCAGGCGCGATAGCGATATAGCTACCAGCAGCAGGTACCTGCTGACTGACATTACCATAATCCGTTGAAGCCATGGGCATACCATTCACCGTGTCATGCCAATCCTTGACAGGCACCCCCTGATCCTTATAGTTCTGCCAGAGAGTCCGAACCAATGGATAGTTGATTTTCTTGCTCGAGTAAAATCGGTTCTTGGTAATTTCCACCTCCACCCCCATAGCGTGCGCGGCTCCCTCACCGCAGCGAGCCACCTTATCCACCATCACATCAAGATAATCCTGGTCACTGCTCCTGACACCGAAATCCACCACAGCCCTGTCAGGGATAATGTTGTTGGCTGTCCCACCCTCAGTGATGATGCCATGAATAACCAGATTAGCGTCACGCCTAGCCTCCTGCCTGAGCATATGAGTAGCCATATACGCCAAAGTCGCAGCGTTCAACGCGTTCCTGCCGAGATGGGGACTCGCGGCAGCGTGGCTGGTCTGACCCTTGAACACCATGTTACATTTACTGATGCCCAGCGCCTGACTGCCCACACCCCAACTATTAGCTGGGTGAAGCATCACCACGCCATCAATATCATCAAACAAGCCGTGGTTAGCCATAATCACCTTACTACCACCGCTGGGACCATGACCCTCCTCCGCAGGAGTACCAATAACTAGCACCTCACCAGCCAACTCCCCTATAGCCCTACTAGCAGAGATCCCTGCACCTACAGCGGATGCAGCTATTAAATCGTGGCCACATCCATGCCCGACGCCGGGCAATGCATCGTACTCCGCCAACACTGCAACTCTTGGGCCATCGCTCTTACCCTTATAGGATGCAACGAACGCTGTGGGCATCCCATAGATACCTTTCTCCACATTGAAACCGTGATCCTCCAAGACCTTCGTTATCTTCTCGAAAGCCTTGAACTCCTCGCTCCCAAGCTCAGGGTTCTCATAGAGATACCTCGCTACATCCTCCAAGACTGGGCGCTTCTCATCAACCGTCTCCCTGACGATCTTCTTCAAAGAATCTACATCAACCAAAGTAATCACAAAAGAATCCTCCTTATCCACATAAGGGCTTTTCACTCACACTCCACTTTCACCCGCCTCCCCCGAGTACAAACCAATGCGTTCACATTATAAGCGGAAAACAAGCAAAAACGCTTGAGAGTAATGGGCGAGGTAATAGATGCAGGATCACTCGAAGGAGTAGCAAGCACAACAGTCAAGAAGCTGCACAAAGCCGGACTAGTAACACTAGAAGCAATCGCAGTAACTCCCCCCCGCGAGATAGTGGAACTAACCGGCATGGGTGTCGACACAGCCATAAAGGTAAACACCCTAGCGCGCCTACAAGTAGACCCAGGCTTTGTCTCAGCCACGGACCTACTAGAGACACGCAAGCACATGATGAAGTGCAGAACCGGCTCCGTTGAGTTCGACCGCATAATGGGCGGCGGAATCGAAACAGGCGTTATCACCGAGTTCATCGGCGAATTCGGCTCCGGCAAGACCCAGATATGCTATACTCTCAGCGTGTTGGCACAACGACCTACGGAAGAAGGAGGCTTAGGTGGACGAGTCTGTGTCATCGACACCGAAGGCACCTTCCTACCAGAAAGAATAGTTCAAATAGCACAGTCAAGAGGATACGACCCCCAAGAAATCCTCAGCAACGTGCTAATCGCACGCGCATACAACAGCGACCACCAGATAATGCTGGTCAAAAACCTCCCCCAAGTATGCCAAGAACACGACGTAAAACTCGTGATCGTAGACAGCATGATAGGGCACTTTAGAGGCGAATACATCGGAAGAGGAACCCTAGCGGAGCGCCAGCAGAAGATCGGCAGCGTCCTAGGAAACCTACTCAGAGTAGCAGAAGCCTTCAACCTATCAGTGGTACTTACAAACCAAGTACAGGCCAAGCCAGATCAGGCTTACGGCGACCCCAACAGGCCGGCGGGTGGACACGTCATGGCACACGCATGCACCCATAGAGTCTATCTGCGAAAAGGCAGGCAGAACACACGTCTCGTACAGGTAATTGACAGCCCGTATCTTCCAGAGGAGAAGATCAGGATCGCTGTAACCGAGGCAGGTATCTGCGACGAGGATGGAAACACAAACATGGAGTACGACCCCGATACAGATTATGAGGAAGAGGAATTCGACCTCGAACTCGATGAAAACGTCGAGGAAGAAGAGGACGACGAGTAAATCTACCGGATGTACTCAAAGGGCTTTTTGAAACCCTTTTTATATAAGCTTGAAACCAGTTGATTCTTCAACTCTCCGATACCTATATCGTTCCTCGCGCTGATAGGGTAGACGTAGCCTGTGGCATTCTCGGGTACGCCATCCGTTAGGTTATGTATGAAGGCTTCAAGGTTCTCGATGACTTCGTCTTCTCTGCCTTTATCGATCTTATTAGCAGCCACCAATGGGTATTCTCCCAGTTTTTCCTCCAGATACTGCACCATCTCCACGTCTATGCTGATGAAGCCTTTCTTCGCAAGTCGTTGCTCTGTCTCGATAAAGGTGGTGATGTTCAAAACATGCACTGCCGCGATGATCTGATCCGCGTTTGCCTCAATGAAATCCAGTATAGCGTCCTTGGTCTTGTCCTCCCACTTCTTCGTGGCACCCACCTTGGTACCATACCCTGGCATATCAACGAGATACAGGTCTTGAGCTATCTCGTATTGATTGATTCTCGTAGTGGTTCCCGGTTTCTTGCCCGTTGGTACCTTTAGCCCAGTCAATGCTCTTATTGTTGAACTCTTCCCAGCGTTTGGTCTACCAGTGAATATCACGTAGGATTCAGACATGGTATGTATAGAAAGTGGTCGAGACTGAAAAAGGAGTGGTTTTACAGGTTTACGTCAAAGTCCAGCCGCTGGGCCAGTTCCTTGTACCTGTTACGAATAGTGACCTCTGTGACCTGAGCCTCCTTGGCGATCTCACCCTGTGTCCTGCGCTCATCAGTTATCTGACTGCTGATGTAGATGCATGCAGCCGCGATACCAGATGGGCCGCGTCCGCTGGTCAACTTCATCTCACTGGCCTGATTCAGAATAGCCATCGCAAGCCTCTCCGTCTCCCCCGTAAGAGCGAGCTTGTTAACGATCTTACTGATGTAGCCCTGTGGATTCACCTGAGGCACCTGAGGCTTCAATTCCCTAAGCAGGAAACGATAGTTGCGTGCAGCCTCCTTCTTGGTTATGTTAGCTGCTCCAGCCACATCCTCAAGGGTTCTGATTACGCCACACTGTCTGCAAGCCATATAGATGGATGCAACGGCCACGCTCTGGATGGTTCGACCCCTGATGAGCTGCTTCTGGATAGCCCTACGGTAGATCATGCTGCTGGTCTCTATGACGTTCTTGGGTAAGTTGAGCTTGTAGCTGATCTTGCTCATCTCACTCAATGCATGAGCCAAGTTCCTCTGAGTGCTATCTGACACCTTACTCCTGCGGTGCCACTTCCTCAGCCTATACAGCCTCGCGCGTTCCTCTGGGCTCAATCTCCTCCCAGATGCGTCACGGTCCTGCCAGCCGATAGTTGTGCTGAGTCCCTTATCGTGTATAGTCCAAGTAACGGGGGCTCCCACTCTCGGTAACTTATCCCGTTGTTCTTGATCGAATGCACGCCACTCTGGACCCGTATCGAGTAGTGTTGAAGAGACAACGATACCGCATTGCTGGCAGACCAGTTCGCCGGTTTCATAGTCTCGTAGTAGGTTACTATTCCCGCACTCTGTGCAGGTAATCTGTTTCTTTAACTTCGAAGACAAAAGACCCCTCACGAGATTAAGATTAGAGGAAAATTATCATATATAACTGTTTGGGAAACGGGGGATAAATAGAGCTTGTTTTTCTCAAATAATGAGAAAAACTTCTTTACGGGACATTTATACTATAAATAATGGCGTCAGCAGTAAAAAGAGTATATTTACCTCTGAGCAATGGTATTTACCATCTATTGTTTGCGGTCAATAAACAAAGTTTAAAACCATCCACCCCAAGAAAAAGGGCATTAACGTGGAAAAAATATGCTATCAATAATTTACGTGGGTATCGGAGGATTCCTTGGAGCCATCTTTAGATTCATGTTATCAAACACCCTTCAGGGTTCAGCCGAATTTCCCTTAGGTACGCTTGGGGTAAATATCCTCGGAGCTTTCACTCTCAGCTTCATAACCTATGCAGGTGAAAAGTCTCTTGAATTATCTTCTACATCACGTCTTTTTCTTACAGTGGGGCTCTTAGGCGCATTTACAACGATGTCCACTTTCAACCTCGAAACATTCAAGCTACTTGAAGAAAGGCAGAATATGTTATTCATCTTCAACTTGACGTTAAACAACGCACTCTGTCTGATAGGCATCTATCTTGGTAAACTTTTCTCAGCCCTCGTATAGATAACCCCCTCTTATCCTTCAAAATTTGTTTTTCACTTAACCAGCCACCTGTATTTAGAACTAAACTGCTCCATTATTGGACTCCCATTAAAAAGCGGTAAAGGTAAAAGGGGGTTTACCTTTCTCACATCTATTAGGAGAATACAAAATTGGAGAAGCGTGTATACGACTTCAAAGAAGGCAATAAAGACATGAAGTCCCTTCTCGGAGGAAAGGGCGCAAATCTTGCTGAAATGACAAACCTAGGACTCAGTATTCCACCGGGGTTCACTATCACAACGAAGACCTGCAATGATTTCATGAGAGCAGGCGGCAAATTCCCCAAAGGTTTATGGGAGACAATTCTGGAACACATCGAGACACTTGAAAAAAACACTGGTAAGCACTTTAACGACCCAGAGGCACCGCTACTAGTATCTGTCAGGAGCGGCGCACCCATCAGCATGCCTGGTATGATGGACACAGTCCTCAACCTCGGCATAAACGACACCGTAGCCCAAGCAATGATCAAGCTTACAGGAGACGAGAGATTCGTCTGGGACGCCTATAGGCGCTTCATTACCATGTTCAGTGACGTAGTTATGGGTCTTGAACGCCACGAATTCGAGGATGTGTTGAATAAAGTCAAGGAATCGGAAGGT
>CAYTVK010000099.1:0-7685 GCA_964441725.1 uncultured Candidatus Bathyarchaeia archaeon
GACACGCTCGTGGCGCTGGGCGAGAAGTTCTCGCACCTCAACGCCGCCCAGATGCTTGAGAGTATCAAACGAGGCGACTTTAGAGCATTCAAGAAAAAGGGAGCAATCTATGTTACAAAAACCCCCAAAAACCAGTTGACATATAGAACCTTACTTGACGAAACACAATATATAGAGGTTAAAAGCCTCCCTGTTTTCTTAGAGTGAACAACAGAGCAGCAGCTGATACACTTATGAGCATACAGGCTGCTTAATAAAACTCCACATCATTTTACCTGATCTCAAGACCTAATATAACGAGCTAAACCGAACCACAGACCAACCGACAGACAATAATAATCAAAACAACAGACGATTAAAAAACCAACCAAAAAAAGAAACAAACAAAACATGAAACAAAAGCAATAAACAAAAAAGGGAGACAAAAGATTTTTTTTCCCCGTTATCACCGCCTACCAGTGATATCAAAACCAACAAACACCCGAAAGATGGCGCAGCCGATGGGATTCGAACCCATGAGGCACAAGACCACTGGTTTTCGAGACCAGCACAATCACCACTCTGTCACAGCTGCCCACAGGAAACCACCAACCACACAAATTAACCCTTTCCCTCAACCAAACGCCTCAACCCCTCCCACCCCCCACCATCCTTAGCCAAAATCACCTCAACCGCCTCACAACCACTGCCAAACCTCGGCCTACTCACCCCAACACGCCTCAACAAATACTCAGCCGCCCTCAACAACTTCCCATTCAACTCACTATCCATAAGATCAGCCAACGAAACCACCAACGCCTCCAAAGTCTTCGGCTTAGTAGGCCCAACATCCCCATGATGCCCAGCCACAACATGAACCACATCAAGAGGAAAACCACGACCCATCAACTCACCCACCATCAAACTCAAATGATCCACACGACCACCAAAATCACTACCCCGGAAACCACCATCATCACCCGCCTCATAACAATAACACTTCATCAAATCATGCAAAACAGCCCCAGCGATCACAGTATCCCGATCCACCACACCACCATAATAATCCACCAAGACATCACACAAAGCAAGAGAACCCCGCACAACAGACAACGTATGCTGCATCAAACCCCCAGCATAACTATGATGCTGAAACGCCCCAGCAGGACACACCTCCAAAGGAAGACAAGGAACATCAATATCACAAGGCGGATCACGCAGGAAACCCCTAACCATCCCACGCAGCTCCTCATCCTCAATCAAATCAACATAAACCATCACATCATCAAGCACCACAGCTCACCACTCGATAAATCCAAAGAAATCACCCCCAAGACTCTTAAAACCATCGCTCAACACAACACTTATCCCCCAGACTGCAAGGAAAACGCAAGATGAACACCACGAGCAGCTACAACATACGCCTATACGCCCTGATGCTAGCCGCCACAACCTTCGTACTCAACTTCACACTGATTCAACCCATCTACAGCCTCTACCTCACTGGAAAAGGAATAACCATAGTCCAGCTGGGGATACTTCTCAGCGTACAGAACTTCATCCCACTCATACTCAGAATCCCCATCAGTGGACTCATAGAACGCGTCGGCAGAATACGAAGCATGATCATAAGCCTCATAATAAGCGGAGTAGGCACCCTCCTCTTCATCCCCGCACAAGGCTATACACAACTCATACTCGTCGTCGTCTTCAACACCATATCAGCGAGCAGCTTCAACCAGACCGCCATGAGCACCATCAGCGACTCAGCCCCACCACAGAGACAAGGCGACGCCATGGGAAGATACCTAACCTTTCTCGGCCTAGGGATGCTTCTAGGTCCAGCTCTCTGCTCCTGGCTCATACAGCCCCTCGGCTACGTCGGATTATTCTGGTCAGCTGGAGCAATCCCAGTGATAGGCATACTTCTCCTAGTCTTTATGGCGCCAAAAAACATCCGTAGAAGAGAGAAAACCGAGATCCCCATCATCAGCACATCAGAGTCCCTGCGCATGATCATCAAAAACAAAAATGTCCTACTCCTCAGCTACTGCAGAGCAAGCTTCAGCGCATCACAATCCATCTTCCTAGCCCTATTCAGCATATACGTAGCGGAAAAACTAGGATTCAGCGACTCCACCATCGCACTACTATTCACGATACGCGGCTTCTCAAACATGATATCACGTCTCCCAGCCGGAATCATCAGCGACAGAATAGGGAGAAAACCCCTCATGTACGTTGCATACGCGTTGCTCGTGGTGAGCTTCATCATGGTAGCCTACACAGGCGACCTGCTGTTTCTAGGGATAGCTATGACTCTTTATGGGCTCTGCTGGGGCACGCGAGCGGTCTCTGAATGGGCTCTATTAACAGACCTAGTTGAGCCCGAGGTTAAGACAATCAGCATCAGCTACCTCTCAAGTATATTCAGCCTTGGAAGCACCATAGGCAGTGTAGCGTCAGGATTGTTAACTGTGTTCATACCCTACAGCAGTATATTCTTAATAGGTGCGGTCCTGAATCTGGGAACACTTCCTGCGATCTACGCTATGCGGAAGAAGACTTGAAGCTATTCATCTTCTCAACAATTGCCACATACGCTTCAGAGGGGTCTTCGATTCCCTGAACCATTCTCTCGAATGGGCAGTAGATGACCCCATTCTCCATCTTGATGTGCGGTACCTCTTCACTATAGCTGAACTTGACACCATACCGCTCAAGCACCAGCCTACCGGGTGTGCTAAGCACAGCGGTTATCGCCTCAGCCGCTTTACTATAAACCATTAGGAAAGCTGCTGCTCGGCCCAGAATCTTGTCAACCATGAGTGTTCCTTCCAGTCTCTGTCCGAGCTCGTTTATGGCTTTGAGGTGGGGACGTATTCCACCTAGTTTGCTCTTGAAGATCAGTGTATCGTCTTTGTAGATCATGAGGCTGTTTCCGGTTTTCTCCAGTTCTTCTAGGTAGTGGTTCATGGGATGTTAAGTGATGTAGATGGTTGTTTTTATTCATTATTTTTCTCTGTTTTCAGGAGGGAGTTCAAAGCAGCGGTGACGCGTTTATGCATCAGATAAACCCATGCGGTTATCGTCCAGAGCAGGTAGCAGTATGCCACGATGTAACCTTGTCTGTATTTGAGGAAATTTAAGAACAGTATCTCTGTGAATACAGTGAGTCCTGCTGCTATTATGAGGTAAAATGTGGTCCAGTTGATACCCAGTTTCACATATTATATAGAAATGTTATAGGGTTTCAAGAATATTAACCGATTAAACTTCATCAGGGTTACCGCATTAGGGAGACTCTAATCTGCTGTATTCCCCTGATTACCTCAAGTGAGTCTGCCAGTTCCTTTATTCTTGAGGCTTCTCCCTTGACGGCCAGTATTTCTAGGCAGTTATGGTGATCAAGATGAACATGCGTGGAAGAATTAATGGTGTCCGTATAGTTATGTTGCAAGTGAGTTAATTCCTCCATCACCCCTACCGTATGATGATCGTACATCATAGTAATTACCCCTGCAAGTATTCCCTCAAGTTCTTTCCACTTGTGTTCTGTGAGGAAATCACGCATGGCCACCTGTACAGCAGTAGACCTGTTGTAGCCGATCCTCTGTATCGTTTCATCGAATTCTTTCAGGAGCGCTGGGTCTATTGATACGCTGATTCTGGATACTCCACTTGACATGTTTCTCACTTTCAATAGATGGGCTTTTATCAGCACTGATATAGTTTCTGCTACACAGCCCAGTATTACTCTTTATGTTCGTCGTAATATTGATTATATTTATCGCTGGTTTCACCCCTTAATAACACCTATATTACACTAGGAGGAAAGACCCCTCATGCATGAATGGGCGCTAGCAGAGGGCGTCATATCTACGGCGACCAAGTTCGCTGTTGAGAACAACCTCACAAGAGTAACAGAAGTCGTTATAATGATAGGTGAACTACAGCAGGTGGAGCACGATGTGCTTGAGTTTGCGTTTGAGCAGCTAAAAACCCCGTTATTCAAGGATGCGCAGTTTATTCTCAAGGCTCAGCCAGCCAAGTTCAAGTGTCGTAACTGTGGCAAAGAGTGGACGTTTGATGTTCAGGGTATGACCGAGGATGTCTCTGAGGCTATTCATTTTGTTCCAGAGATGGCTCACGTATACTTGAAGTGCTCAGAGTGTGGAAGCCCGGATTTCGAAGTAGTTGAGGGAAGGGGCGTCTGGTTGGCCACTATCAAGGGTGAGAAGGATGAGTGACCCCCGGTTAGCTGTGATTGAGCGTCGCTTCGAGAAGGTCGATAAAGTTATAGCTGTTTCAAGCGGTAAAGGAGGCGTAGGGAAGAGCATGTTGGCTACATGTTTGACTCTGAATCTCAGAGATAGAGGTTACAAAGTTGGCCTTCTTGACTTGGATTTCACTAGCCCCGCTACACACGTTATTTTGGGAGTTGAGGGGCTTTACCCCGAGGAGGAATATGGTATAGTCCCGCCTATCGCTCATGGGATGCAGTACATGAGTATTGTTCATTATAGTCTTGATGAGCCTGCGCCTCTTCGTGGTAGCGATGTGAGTAATGCCATCATTGAGTTGTTGGCTATTACTCGTTGGGGGGAGCTGGATTACTTGGTTGTGGATATGCCTCCCGGTATTGGTGATGCTGTTCTTGATACAATCCGGTTGATTCCGAGGCTGAGGTTCGTGGTGGTTACTACTCCCAGCATGGTTGCTTATCAGAGCGTCAGGCGTATGCTGGTACTGCTCAAGAAGATGGGGATTCCTGTTGCGGGTGTCTTTGAGAATATGGTGATGAAGCCCTCAGATGTGGTCAGGACTGATGTGGAGGCTCTTGGTTTTGATTATCTCGGCTCAGCCGAGTTTGATGAGAAATTAGAGGCAGCCATCGGGGATACCAGTGAGCTCGCTAGGACTGATTTCTATAAAGGAGTCGGGGCGATAGTTCCCTCGGTTATTTAGTTCTTCTTTTCTTTTATGAATAAGCTAATGACGAAGGCTAGTGCGCTGAGGGCTGCGAAGAAGTAGAATACACTTGAATAGCCGTAGTTTAGCGCTAGCCATCCAGCGATGGCTGGTGTGAAGAAGCCGACGCCGTATTTTAGGGTGAAGTTGACTCCATAGGATACCCCGACTGTGTCTTTTCGAGCAACGTCCCCTAGTAGCGCGTTCATTGGGCTCTGGGTGATGAAGAATGTGAAGCCCAGTATTACTACTATCAGTGCCAGTAGGGGTAGGCTGCTGGGGGATAATACAAATCCGAATAGTGATAACGCGAAGCCTGCGTAGCCGAATAGTAGGAGTTTCTTTCTTCCTATCTTGTCGCTGACTTCTCCTCCAAGCATCTGGGCGAAGGCTCCGACTGTGTATTTTAGGGTGCTGAGGCCACCTGCTATGACGAAGCTGACTCCTTTCTGTTCCTCGATGAATACCATAATGAAGCTGGATACTCCAGTCCAGAGCATACCGCTGAGTACGACGACTCCCAATGTGATGAGCAGTGTGCCTCTGTCTGCTACGCTGAACATTCGTTTGAGGGTCTTTACTGGTCCTACGTGTCCTCCCTCCGGTATGGGGCAGGCGATGTCTTCTGCTATGAGATAGTCTGTTAAGGCCATGAGGAGTCCTACGACGCCCCATATCATGAAGGTCATTCGCCACCCGAATCGTATTCCGAGGAGGCTTGATGTTAGGTAGCTGAGGGCCATTCCCATGTCGCCTGAGAGACCTTGTATGCCCATGTATCTTCCTCTGCTGTCGTCGCTGAGGAGGCTCATGTGGGCGTAGCCGCATGGGTGGTAGAGGCTTGCGCCTATGCCTAGTGTGATTAGGCCTATGGCTGCGATGGGTATGTTGGGTGAGATGCCTATGAGTATTGATGAGCCGCCGCAGAGGATCATGCTGGCTGTGATGAGCATTTTTTTGCTAAAACGGTCTGCTATGAATCCTACTGGGAAGCTGAACCAGCCGTAGAATAGGGTTACTAGGCTGGCGAGTAGTCCTACGGTTGCTATGTCTCCTAGTTCTCCTCCTAGTATTGGTATCATTGCGGGGAGTAGTACTAGGTATGCGTGCATTATGCCGTGGCTTGTTGATATTGCGATCATGCTTCTGTCTTGGGTGTTCATCTGGTTCCCTTCGATTTCGCTTGAATGGTGGTTTCTTGGTATATATTTTTTTAACTGTGGGTGGGTTTGAGTGGTGATCCTTTTTCTGGTAATGGCTGGCGGTAACTTGGTGTATTTTTTTTGGGTGGGAAGATGTGTGAGTTTTTCCTACTTTGGTGTGGTGTGGTATGTTGTTTTATCTTGGGTTTAGTTATGTTATTTTGGTGAATGGTTTGAGGATCGGCGTTGCCTCTTTTAGTCATGAGACCTGTACTTTCTGCCCTAAGCCTACTGGTGTGGAGGATTTTGAGGCGGGGGGGTGTTTATTATGGAGCGGATGTGCTTGAGGGTGCGAGGGGGATTCCTGGTTATGTTAATGGGTTTATTCTCGCGGCTGAGGAGCAAGATGATGTTGAGCTCGTGGGGCTTCTTGGGACCTCACGGAGTAGGGGTGGGAGTAGTGGTAGCTGGCTTACTGAGGAGTGTTTTGATAAGTATAGCTATGGCATAGCTGATGCTTTGCGGTATAATGGCCCCTTTGACGGTGTGTTACTGGCGCTGCATGGCGCTATGGCTGCTAGGGGTCATATGAGGCCTGAGGCTGAGATTGTGAGGCGGTGCAGGGAGGTGGTGGGCGCGGGTGTGCCTATTATGGTTACGCTGGATCTGCACGCTAATGAGGATCATGAGTTGACTGATGTGGCTGATGGTGTCTTTATCTTGAAGACTTATCCCCACGTTGACGGCGAGGAGATAGGGTATAAGGCTGCGAGCTGTTTGTTTGAGACGGTTCGGGGGGATTTTAAGCCGAGGATGGGGATAATGAAGCCGGGGGTTATGACGCCCAGTGTTTATCAGGGGACTGGTGAGTTTCCCGGTAAGGAGATCATGGATAGGACTCGGATGTGGGAGGACGGGAGCCTGATTGTTACTGTGTGAGCGTTGCCTTTGGGTTCGCCTACGCCGATGTGCCGGATGTTGGGGCAACTGTTATCGCGGTTACGGATGATGACGTGGGGCTGGCTGAGAGGATTGCCAAGGATGTGTCTGATTATATCTGGGAGCTGAGGGAGCCCTTTGCAGGGAAGAAGCTGCCCAAGACGAGGAAGGGAGTTGAGGAGTCTATCTGGTTGGCGGGTGAGGGCAGGACTCCTGTGATTATCGCCGATCACAGTGACCGTATGGGGGATAGCACTTGGATACTTAGGGAGCTAATTGATCAGGGCGCGAAGAACTTCTGTATCGCCACTATTTCAGATGAGAAAGCCATCAAGGAGATTCAGAGTAAAGCAGTTGTGAGAGACAACGTCAAGGTCTCCGTTGGTGGGCGTAGCGGTAAATACGCCGGTGAGCCCGTGAAGATCGAGGGAAAGGTTACCTATCTCGATAACTGCAACTATGTTTTAACGGGACCGATGAGTCATGGTGCGCCGCAGGGACTCGGATTGACAACCGTTATTGGGTTCGGGGAAAATAACCACGTGATATTGACGCCTACCCTTCATCAAGTTCTGGATGACGCTATTTTTCCGGCTGTGAGGTTGAGTCTGGATGATATGGATATCGTTGCCATTAAATCAAGAGTTCATTTCA
>CAYTVK010000100.1:0-7619 GCA_964441725.1 uncultured Candidatus Bathyarchaeia archaeon
CATGATCTGGAGTGTTATGGGGCTGCTTTTAGCTGAAAGAGCCGTATTTCGGCTGGGATGTGTTGGCCCCCTCGCCCCCTACGCTACTCTGTTAGCTGGCTCTTTGCCATGAATCGAGCGCAGTACGCCTTCAGCTACCTGTACAGCCATTCTCTGCATTCCAGCCACGTTACTGGCGGCGAGGTGGGGTGTAAGAATTACATTATCCATCTCACAAAGCGGGCTATCTGTTGATAGGGGTTCATTTTCGAAGACATCCAGTGCTGCAGCTTTTACCTTACCCCTCTGCAGCGCCTTGACCAATGCCTCTTCATCGATTACCCTGCCCCTAGCTGTGTTGACGATGAAGGCTCCATCCTTCATGGACTCAAACTGAGCCGCCCCTATGAGATGCCTTGTCTCAGGTGTAGCTGGGATATGGAGACTTATTATATCTGCCTCCCTGAGCAAACCACCTAACTCTCTCCAGTGGAAGCCATTTTTCTTCTCAACATCAGGTTTCCTAGTTCTGCTCCAGTAAAGCACCTCTGCGTCGAATGCCTGCATTCGTTTAGCAGTCGCCTCACCGATCCTGCCGAGACCGATAATCCCCACCTTCTTACCAGCTAGCTCGGCTCCTATGATGTCACTGTATTTTCTGCTCCATTCTCCCTTTCTTACAGCCTTGTCAGCTGCTACCACGTTTCTGAGGAGGGCTAGAGTAAGCGCCATAGCCATCTCGGCCACCGTCACGGTTAAGGCGTCCGGGGTGTTGCAGACTATCTTACCAAATTTCTTTGCTGCTTCGATATCCACGTGATCGTAGCCGATGCCGTGGACGCCAACTACTTTAATCCTCGGATTGGACTCCATGAGTTCTCTTGTGATCTTGATGCTTCCACGGGTGATGAGTCCATCAGCTTCCGCTATATGTTGCTCAAGGGTTGCCTCTGTGCTTCCGGGTGGTAGCTCTATGACTCTTACGTTGTGTTCTTTGAGGTATTCGACTCCCTTCTGGTTTATGGGTTCAGTGATGATGACGGTGATCTCAGGCATTGTTGATCAAACATCATAGGGCTGTCTGAGGTTAAGCTTTAACATACTTTCTTGTTGTTTTACAGAAAACTGGGTTAAAAACCGGGTCTGAAGTTGGGGTTGACTCTTCTCCTTCCCCTGCGCGGGCCCTTCTGGGGCTCCTTCTTTGCACGTAGAAGCGTCTTATCCAAGGCATCAATGAGGCCATCGAAAGCCTCCATGAGTCCCCAGTCCTCGTTCTCGACGTTGAAGCTCACCGAAGGACCGAGAGCGTGGGCTGTAACAGTGTACCGGGTTCTCTCGCCGCTGCTCCTCTGAGACTTCACCATTATACTGACTTCGGTAATCTCCTGCATCTTCATACTGCGCACAACCGTGCGCCTGATCTTGTCCTCCACAACCGCCTTCTCTATGAAGTCAACGTCATCTATGCCCACAATGTAGACGGGTATCTCTGGTTTGGGCTGCAGCCTGTGTATAACTCCCAGCAGCTCCCTGTGGGTGATGATTCCCCTGAGTTCCTCATCAGCCACAAGACAATACTTCTCACCCATCTTATCGACCTTCCTAACAACATCCATGACGCTGCTATCTGGCTCGACGCTCAATGGCTGTCTGTTCATCAATCCTCTCGCCTGCCCTGGGAACCGTGTAACCTTTTCACCGCCTCTTTCACCCCGAGTGGTCTTGGTGGCGGATGTGATGAAGGTGTTCACTATGTCTTCTCCCTTGATGATGCCCACGAGTTTCTCATCGTTTGTGATGGGTACGTGGCTGAATCCCTTCTCCAGCATGATGCTCCTTACTTGGGCGATGGGTGCATCTGCGTCCATTGTGACCACAGGTGTCTTCATAATCTCCTTGGCCTTGATGGCGTTGAGTTCTGATACCTCTCTCATGGCTGATGTGATGTCCTGCTGGCTCAGCATGGATACCTCATCCTTTGATACCAGTGGGATGGCTGTGACGTTGTTGCGGATCATCAAATCAACCGCTTCAAGTATACTGGTGTTAGGGTTGATGGAGCCCACCTGCCTCCAGATGGTCTCGATCTTCGTGTTTTCGGGTTGATCTACTCCGAGAAGGTCTCTCACCGTAATAATCCCGTTTTTCTTATCTCCTGCTGCCACTGCCTCGGTTCTATTAATGTCTTTGAGAACTCCTAGAACCCTGCTTACTGTCTCCTCTGGGCTGAAAACGCTTCCATCGGAGACCTCTATCTCTGAAACTTTATTCTGCGCTAACTCTTCAAGTGTCTTTGTCACGTTTAGAAAACCCATTTAATCTATGTATTTTGAAGTTAAAATAGGTTGCATCCATGGGTGGCTATCTTTAAAAACACGTCAACAGTAGACATCCAATCTCATGTGCACATTCATCCTCCTCTACAAGTTACTGCACGACTATCCCGTTATTGCCCTGCACAACAGGTACCTAGGTCTAGACACAAAAGAGATGCCGCCAAGAAACAGGAACGGCGTCTACTGTCCACTGGACGTTGACTCAAATGGCACATGGATAGGATTCAACCATGACGGGCTCTTTATGGCGATAACAAACCAAGAAACCCAGACCATAAAAAACCCAGCAAGAAGCCGGGGATTACTTGCCCTCGATGCACTCAAAGAATGCGGATCATCTGCCGAGGCAAAGGATTACCTTATGGACCCATCTATTCGGGGGTTTTATCGTCCGGGTAACTTCGTGGTGGCTGATGGCGATGATGCTTGGCATATTCTCTGGGATGGCGTCACTGCGGCTTCGAAAATATCTAAAGGCCCATTCGCTATGGGTGTGGTCACCATGTATCCGGGAATCGTGATGAGCGAACGAGCCGAGAAGATATGTTCTGACTCCGAGAAAAGACGAATAAGAGCCCTGAGTCTATTACGTGGTTATCAGCCTACCTCAATCGAGGCTACTGTTGAGAAGATGAAGGAGGTTTCAGCTGATCACGAGTACGGTAAGAGCACTGCCAGTATTTGCTGGCATAGCACAGAGTTCAAGCAGACCAGTAGCACTATTGTTGCCTTGGGAGAAACTCGGCGGGTCTATTACTGTCCCGGTAATCACTGTGAGAACGAGTTCACCCAGTATCATGTTGGGTTTGATTAGCAAGCAATCCATCTATACGTTCTCTTAATCTTGTGAGCCACTTTGACCCAGTGTTTCCTCTTGATAAAACCCCGTTGGGGAAG
Source organism: uncultured Candidatus Bathyarchaeia archaeon (assembly GCA_964441725.1). Taxonomy (GTDB): domain Archaea; phylum Thermoproteota; class Bathyarchaeia; order TCS64; family TCS64; genus RBG-16-57-9. The sequence goes on from CAYTVK010000100.1 coordinate 3,213, forward strand.
TACATGAAGGTAACAACGAGGAATATTATGGGGTATATAGGTGACCACATCAGCACTCTCTGACCGAAAACCCAGAACAATAAAGTCGCCAAGACCTTTTGAGAAACCGCGACAAATACACCTCCAAGAATAGCTCCAAAGATACTGTCCAGTCCACCTAAGATGGCGCCAGTCATCACAGCGACGATTAAATCATCGGCTCCTTGAGGTGACATTCCCTGATGAATCACTATTATTGAGCCAGCGAGTGCCGCGAGACCGCCTGAGATGAACCACGCGAGGCAGTGAACCCTGAACGAGTTTATTCCCATCACCTCTGAGAGTTCTTCATCTTCCGCGATTGCTCTAAGGGAGATTCCTGTCTTTGTTTTTGTGAGAAAATAGTAGAGGTACAGGGTTATCAGTACGCATGTGCCTATGCCAGTCACTACGATGCCGGGGCTTCCATATATTCTGAAATCCAAGCGACTCAGGTTGTACTGGCTCGTCGGGTAACTCACAATGGAGACCCAGTAGCTGAATATGTAGCTGAGGCTCCCCAGAATCGTGGCTACTGCTAGGAAAGTAAACGTCAATATAATTGACTGGTTTCCTTCTCTTTGTCGAATACGGCGAACTATGATGATGTACAGGATTACCCCCAGTGATCCACCCACGAGCGCTGAGAACGGCCAAGAATCATACGGGTTAAATCCGTAGAATCTGACGAGGAAGAAGCTGGTAACCGCGCCTACAATAGCGTAGCTGGTATGAGCTAGGTTCGGGAAACCATCCATCATATATGTGAATGTGAAACCGATGCACAGCATCGTCATGATACCGACGTTGATCATATCATCGACATTTAGCCCAAATATCCTCCAGACGACGCTGAGTACAATTAGGACTGTGAACCCGATCAACGCTTTCTCTATTTTCTCGTTGTTCAAATCCTCACCTCATATATACTGCAGTATTGAATGTGGGTGAGCCCGTTTCAGTTCCTCATACCTCAAGCAGAGCCACCATAGCAGTGTCAAACCCGCAAACCACAGCATCAGGGTTGGAAACATGGGTAAGACAAGGGTTCTTGGTGAGCCCGGTAGCTTCAGCTTGTATATCCAGAGGTGTACAACATAGAAGAACAGCGGGTTCCTGCCATAGGTTAGGATCACTCCTGTTAGCCCTGTTCCATAGTTTGGGCGACTCTGCAATCTGAGCCCAATGTACATCATCAGGAACATCCCTCCCAGTGTCCATAATAGGAACGCTACACTTGGAGGATATTTGCTCACATACATCCAGTCCATTATAGTCTCTGAGGCGGTCTTGGAGACATCCCAGACATTCCCAAAGGGATCAACCACCTGATTACCGGATCTGAAGAGGAGATTTCCGAAGCCATTATTCCAGCGCACCACAAAGAACGCCACTATACTGGCTAACCCTGTGTACAGGAATGGTTTTTTCAGGTTCATCACCTGCTCATGGCTCAATCCATTCAGATACATCCCGAATACCCAGCCGAGACCTATGACGTCTATCCATGGGATAATTGGGTACAGCCCGGTGTATGGTGGTCGTAGGCTGTTGGGCTCGTGAAGTATCACTCTGAGGTACCAGCCCCAGTTCGGTTCCTTGGGTATGAAGTCTAGATTAAGATAAGGGTGGAAAAGCACTGTAATCAGGCTCAGTGCAAGAATGATGTTTCTCGGTAGCAGCCGAGCCACGCTGAAGATGATGAAGATTACCCCGATGCATGCTAATACTCCAAAATAGTATTTTTCTGCCCCAAAGGCTGGAATAACGCTGAAGTATTCTAATAGGAGCAGGATGACTCCTCTTATAACCATCCGTTTACTGATACTGAACTGAGATTCGCCTCTAGCTAGTCTCCTCAGCGTCGAGATTGCCAAGACCGTGCCAGCGAGAAAAATAAATGTGGGTGCACAGTAGTGGCTCACGAAGCGCGCTAGAAACCATTTCAAGTCTAGGAAGGCTGGAGCAGTCCCCAGGACACCCTCTCCTCCATGGTGCCATCTGTTCCAGAAACCCGAGACATGATCCCATGCCATGATGGCCATCACGATGCCCCTCGCGAAGTCTATGAATTGCAGTCTACCAGTTGAGCTGAGTTTCCTCGGAGACGCCAAATATTTTCACTCTTATTTCACTGAATCTGTAACCGATGATTGATAATATCTTTCCCTGTCAAATGCTACCCTTGTAGTATTCATTCTCATTTTACAATATTCAGCAGCCCCACCTCGTTAGCGATCCCTCTCGCCTCCGTGACCTCCTCACTTGTGAGTCTTCTCTTGAGTTCTTGGCGTTCACCCACCCTCCACTCGGGTCTGTACTGGAACATGAGGTTGACCCGTGTCATCGGTCCGAGGTTATCGTGAATCCGCTGGAGGATGGGTCGTATACAGCACTCGTTATGCTCTGGCAGCACAAGCACCCTGATGATTAGCTCGCCGTATTTTTTAGCACAAAGATGGTTCCTAGTTACCGCCTCCCAGTAACTAGGTGCGTCACTGATCTCCTCGGCGCATTTATTGTTGCCATATTTGAAGTCGAGAAGATAAACATCGATAAAGCCTGCGAGGCGCTTAGCCGTCTCTATGCTATAGTAGCTGTTGCTGTTCCACACGGTTGCGATTGGTTGTTTAACCATATTCATAGTCTCAAGCCAATGCCATACATAGGGAGCGGGGTCACCGCCTACCATGTTGATGTTTCTACACCCCTTCTCAGCGAGTTCACCTACTTGCAGCGCCATCATCTCGGGGGTTAAGCTGTCTCCATTGCCCTGCCACTGACTTATATCCCAGTTCTGGCAGTGAATGCATCTGATACTGCATCCCCCTGTGAATATGGTGCCTGATGGAACGAGCTCCGGCTCCTCCCCCATATGGGGGAAGGCCGAGAATAGGCTGAAGTTACGTCCTGCTCCACAGTATCCTCTGTCTCCGTGAATTCTATCTACGCCACAGTTGCGCTCGCAAAAACGGCAGCTCTGCATTATATGGTGGGCTAGAAGCACTTTGAGGTCTAGGAAGCTATGTTCTATCTTCTTGGGTTTTTTCTTGATCTTTGTCTCGTATTCGTGGTATTTCTCAAGCTGTGCGTCGTGTATGCTCCAGAGATCATCTGTATCCATTCTCCTGCTATACTCAACTTGAACGGACTGATCAATCATGAACTTGGGATACTTTTTCCCCTTAACGATCTCCACGTAACGCGTCAGGGCTTCATTGACTCCGGGATCGTCCAGTGCTCCACTCGAGTCAGGTCTCGATACATTCCACATCAATTAACCATATCCTGTTCTGCTTTAGATGGTTTCTGATGATAATCATTATACCATGTGCTGTTCACTGATCACACATGGAGTCCCGGTTTGTCGAGGAGCTGAATAACGCTTTACGCTGCACCATCTGCCCACACCAGTGTGTAATGGCTGAGGGAAAACGCGGAATATGCGGAACAAAGGAAAACCAAGACGGAAAGATAATTGACCTCAGCTACGGGCGAATAAGCGCACTAGCCATAGACCCCATAGAGAAGAAGCCCCTCGTCCATTTCTACCCCGGCAGCAGGGCGCTCAGCATCAGCAGCATAGGCTGCAACTTCACATGCCCATGGTGCCAGAACTATGGGCTGAGCCAGAGCAGAATTGATGATGTCCACACACGGTATATGGAGCCTGAGAGCGTCGTGGAGATAGCTATGGCTCAGGACTGCACAAGCATCGCCTATACCTACAATGAGCCCTTAATCAACCTAAACTACGTCATCGATACAGCCAAATTCGCGAAGGAATCAGGTGTAAAGAACGTCTTGGTGACCAACGGGTACACGAGTATACCTGCCTTCAGCCACGCCGTGGAGTACATCGACGCAGCCAACGTGGACTGGAAGTCATTCAATGAAGAGTTCTACAGAAAACACTGCGGAGCCAGCCTACTCAAAGTGCTGGAAGCCACACAGTATATGCATGAGCGAGGCGTCCATGTGGAGATCACGTTCCTCATAATCCCCGACACAAACGACAGCCTAGACGAGATAAAACAGATGGCGCGACACATAGTAGACAACATGGGACCAGACATACCGTTACACCTAAGCAGATTCTTCCCCATGTACAAGTTCCAGCACCTGCCCCCAACGCCAGTCGAGACATTGATGAAAGCCAAGAAAATAGCCTTTGAGGAAGGACTACGATACGTGTTTGTTGGCAATGTACGTGGAGGAAATGAGGAGGACACTGTCTGCCCAACGTGTGGAGAGCACGTGGTCAAGAGGAGTGGCTACACCATCTCGGAGTGGAATCTAACTGATGAGATGAACTGCACAAAATGTGGCACATATATCCCGATAATAGGAAAACTAGAGAAACACAGCGATAACTGGAGCTAACCGGTG
>CAYTVK010000101.1:0-7590 GCA_964441725.1 uncultured Candidatus Bathyarchaeia archaeon
TACTATTCCAACTTGTTTACGGAGATTTGTGAGCTTAAAGTCGCGGACATCCACTTCATCAATCAGCACATTACCTGAAGAAACATCATAAAAACGGGGAACCAGCTCAGCGAGGGTGGTCTTCCCTGATCCAACGTAGCCTACGAGGGCAACTTGCTCCGATGGAGCTATCTTTAGGTTGATATCCTGCAGAGTCTCCTTTTCTTCACCATACCTAAAAGAGACATCATTGTATGTGACCTCACCATTGATGTCGAGGCTTACAGGGTTCTCGGACTCCTTCACATCTTCGCCTACATCGATTATCTCAAAGACACGTCTAGCCCCAGCGATAGCGTCCTTGTAGAACATGATGAGGCGCGCAAACATCCTCATAGGGCCTACCAACTGGGCGAAGTATGTCCCGAAGAGCACGATCTCACCAATGGTTAATCCACCAGTGAGTGCCTGTTGTCCACCATAATAGATTATGAGGGCTACACCTATAGCTACCATGAATGTGCTGCTTGGGCCGTAGAGGTTCTGTATGAAAGCAGCTTGGAGGCTGGTATCAACGTAGTCCCTGTTCTTCACCTCGAATTTCTCTAAGAAGCTGTCCTCCATGCCGTGGGTCTTGATGAGTTTATGTCCCACTATTCCCTCAACAAGAACATTGTTCAGGTCTCCAAACTGGTTCTTTGCCCTGCTCAGATAGATGCTTATCCTGCTGGAGTAGAGGTGGGTGCTGAGGAAAATGAATGGGAGAGGTATACAGCAGATCAAGGTGAGCCTTGGATCGATGAGGTAGAGAATGTAGAGTGTGAAGAAGAACTGCATCCCGTGCCTGAATATCTCACGCACCGTCTCACTGTAGAAGAGGTCAATGGACCCCATGTCGCTGGTTACCCTGCTTATGATCTGACCTGACATTACCTTGTCGAGGTAGGAGAAGGACTTGTTTATGAGGGAGAGGTAGAAGTCCCTTCTCATAATCCGTAGTATGTTCTGGCTGAGTGTGGCTCTGAGGGTGATGTGGGTTACGTGGAATAAGCCACGTATTACAGCGAGAGCCACTATGATGCCACAGAGTATCAGTAAGAGACCCGCTGTATTCGTTACACCTGTCCAGTTTTTCACAAGCTCTATGAACCAGTGAGTTTTACCCGGAACAGGCACCAATACGTAGTCTATTATGAGAGCCACTATCAGAGGCGCAATTAAAGCGAATAACCCCTGTCTCCCGAATGCCGTGAGGACTATCGCGATGAAGATGCTCATGAATGGCTTCATGTAGCTTAATAGTCGTTTTGTTAGTGTCCAGTCGGAGGGGTTGTATTCGGTCAATAATTGCACTAGCCGTCTTTATTGTGTGGTATGCATTATAAAGAGGATTCTAGTTGGATTTATCAGGGTCAGATTCTTTCTTTGAATCCCCCACATTATTTTTGGATTGATAGCTTTATGTAGTATCCGTTATGATCATTAATTGAGGCGATTGATATGGGTATGCGTAGCGCCAAGAAGAAACCAATGACCAAGAAAGAGAGAGAAGAAAAAAGAAAAAAGAAAAAAGAAAAAGAAGCAGCCAAGTAAAAACTTCTCAGCGGATAAATCCGCGTCAAGCCTGTATAATCCAGAATACATTCAGTTTATTTCATGAAATCAGGGTTATGTTCCCTGAGGCGTTTTATCGATCCCCGTATGTTCGGATAATCTAATAGTTTCAAGATACAGAATTGCTGATTCTGTTTGTCACACTTTATTTTATTGAATTTGCTGCAATCTTTATTAGTCTAAAGAGAAACCATTTTTTATGTCTAATCAGAGGAAATTCTGCCCCAGCTGTGGAGCACCCAACGACATAAACTCAGCTCACTGCGTAAACTGCGGAGCCGCCCTAGCTATGCCGGGATACCAGCAACCGCAGCAGCAGTATAATCAGCCCCCACCACCACAATATAACCAGCCACCTATGTCATATACGCCCCCTGTTCAACCCGTCAGTATACTATGGTACGGTGTTGCAATCTTATTCGGCCTAATCGGCGCTATAGTTGGATGGTATGTGAACCGCAACAAGAACTCTGACGCAGCGAGAAATATCTTGATCGTCGGCGTTGTAAGCTGGGTGGTACAGTACTTCCTGTTCGTGGCATAGTATCTAACCCGAAAGGTTTCTTTAAACCTCTTTTTTAACAGCTTATTTTATCAAAACTTTTCCGTAGTTGAATTCATGAAGGCTCTCATCGTTAATGGCAGTTTCAGACCAGAAAAAGGCGTATTTAACTTCGTTCACAAGCAAATAGAATGACCTAACCGTCAAGTTCAAACACGGTTTCAAGCCAGTCAAAGGCAACCCGTTCAAGCAGATTGAAGTTATCTATCTGACAATGCATGCTGGCTCCGTCTTCACGCGTGAAAAGCCTCATCTCCTTGACGCTGCTGGACACATTCTCATAGAACGTTCGACACTGTCGTAGCTGCTCATCAGAGTCACCATCTCCAACCAGACATAAAACAGGACAATGTATGGACGCTGGGTCAACAGGGGGGATACGCTTCGCCAAATCCATGAGTTCAGCCATGGAATTTACACGGGAGGCATCAACTGCGTGTTCAAGGGATACCCGTGTGAAGGAATTGCTCCTCGCTACAAGCTTTGTGAGGGTATCCAAGATGAAAGCAGGAGCATTTTGCAGCGCCCTCGGTATCTCCTCCGCTAGTAGCGCGTAGATATCATAGAGAGGAACAGCCAATACAAGCGCCTTTATCCGCCTATCAAAAGAAGCCTGATGCATCGCCTGATACGCACCTGAACTAAACCCAACAGCAGCAAGACGATCAGAGTCGGTTTCAGGTCTACTCAGCGTATAATCCACCATGAATTTGTGAAATCCCGGTGATTTCATGGCTGTAGCTGGGTCGAGGGCGGGTAAATCTGGGTAAAGTATAGGTGGAGCTCTTTGTCCCTCATAGGCTATTGCCACAACGTTGAATCCTCTCCCCAGTGCCTCTGCTCCGCCCCAGAAGTACTGGTCCTCTGGGAACATTTCACCACCGTTAAGAAAGATAATGGTAGGACGTTTTACTCCACTGTCGTCTGGTGACATGAAGTAACCCGGCATGAGAAGTTCTCTACCATCATAAACCCAAGGAACCTTGACTCGATGTGAGCTTCAAGGTTTGCAGCTCCCCTCTGGAAACATGAGACAAATTTGTGATAAGTTTCACCTCTGAGACTGTTTGAGAGGTTGATTCCGATTATTGCGAACCGATAATAGGTGAATGCGTGGAGGTAAGCCTCTCGGGCAGTGACCATATTTCCCTCACTCAGTGCCTCGTCGGCTCGTTCTTCGCATCTCTTCGCTAGATTCAGCAACTCCTCTGTCCAGCTATCAGGGTCATTTTCCCTAATTCTCTGTACAGCATACATGATTTCGCCGAAGGATGCACCAGCATGGGAGATGTTCAGGATAACTGCAGCAAGATAGAAGTCCATGTCCTTGTTCTTGAAGAAAAACTGATAGGAGGATCGTTTTGCGACTCTATCTGACTTGTTTTCTCTACTCATCTTAATCAACTCAGATTTTGGATAATACTTGTTTTCCAGAGAAAAACAAAAGAATACTGCTTGACATATAGGGTTATTTACAACGGATAGTTTCTGTATAAGGGGAACATTGAGAAAAGTCATCATAGAGTTGAAGACGAACGCTCGGTTCAGGGAGGCTCAGAGGTCTATCTTTGATAAGGTTGAGTCAATAGATGGACTTGAGTTATTCAAGCTAGATTTTCTGAGGGACTACGTACTGATGCTCACAGAGTTTAAAATGAGAGATGGTTTCTCATTAGAGGACGCCGAGATTTCTCCTGAGGCTAAGATTCTGGCTACTCTGGATGCTCAAGGTAACAGATATATTTGTTTGATGAAGCTAAAGCCATACATCGAGCTTGACCCGATAGTCAAGAAGTTTGACATCAACGTAGTGTGGACCACACCCCTAAGAGTAACAGAAGATAAGAGGGTTTACAGTGCGATTGCTGATCAAAAAAACGTCGAGAAACTTCTCAGTTATTCAATTAATCGGTGACATCGAGAATGTGAGCGTTCAGCGGGCAACCTATAAGGCTCATGGTGTTTTATCGTGTCTCACCGCGCGTCAAAAAGAGGTTCTAATTCAGGCTAAGAAGATGGGGTACTATGATTATCCCCGGAAGGTGAATGGTGATGATCTGGCTAAGTCTATTGGAATCAGTAAGGCTGCGACAATAGAGCATCTTAGAAAGGCTGAGGATCGGATTATGTCTCAGATATTGGCTGGTTACGGATAGTTGATGATTTTATGATATATTTCGGCTCCACTTTTTTTCGAGGAACTTATCCAGTCCTCTGAAGATGATTAGGTATGGCATTGAGGAGCATCTACTTGGAGCACTTGACTTGGGTCGAGGCAGAGGAAGCGTTCAAGGAATACGAGGTCGTGGTTATTCCTCTTGGAGCAAGAACGAAGGAACACGGACCCCATCTCCCACTGAACAACGACTGGATAATGGCGGAGTACCTGACAGGCAGGGTAGCTGAACAGGTACATGCAATTATAATTCCGACGCTCCAGTACGACTATTATCCTTCCTTCACGGAGTACCCTGGCTCAGTAACCCTAGGCTTGGATACATCGAAGCAGGTGGTGAAGGAGATATGTGTCAGCCTTAGCAGGTATGGTGTCAAGAAGTTCTATGTACTCAACACGGGCATCAGCACAAACCAAGCGCTAGCTCCTGCGAAGGATGAGCTTGAGACAATGGGTATCACATTATGGTACACTGATCTCCACTTCGCTGAGGCAGACACAGAGCATCTTCTCGAACAGGAGGGAGGCACCCACGCTGACGAATCCGAGACCAGCATGATGCTATACATCAAGCCACAGATTGTGGATATGAGCAAAGCTGTGAAGGATTATCATCCATTGGAAGGCAGAGGGCTTACCCGAGACCCTGAGAATAAGTATGCTGGAGTCTACTCAGCCTCCGGCATCTACGGAGACCCTACTCTTGCAAGCGCCGAGAAGGGAGAAGCCATCGTTGAGTCGCTTATCCAATATATCGTTAAGGACATCAATAAACTCACAGAATTATAGACATACAGAAAAAGTCCCTTGTCTAATGAAAAATATGCCGATACTTTTTCAAGTCTATTTTTCCGTCAACCACCGCTACCCCTTCATCTCGTAGCATCCCTATCTTTTCCTCCACTGCGCCTTCTGCGCCTCCCCTGAAGTTACCGATTGATCCATCTGATTTAATGACTCGGTGACAGGGGACCTGGGGCGCACAGGGATTGTTTTTCATGGTTGTGCCCACAGCTCGGCTGGCGCCGGGTGCCCATTTGGGGTCTCTTTTAGCTAGTTCTTTTGCTAGGTCTCCGTAGGTTGTTACTTTTCCTTTGGGAACCTCGGCGAGTATTCTGAGGATGGCTTGCTGGTAGGAGCTGAGTTTTGCTAGCTTCTTTTCGTCCTCGGCTGTGATCTTGTACATCTTACTCGTTTGATCAGTGGGTGTTCCTGTTTTAATCGTTTCCTTATTGGTTTTGAGTACGGATGGATGAAACTGCTTGAAGCTTTTATTCACTCACAACTTCTTCTTATAGTATTTTTTACTTGGTTTGGTGAAGCGTCGATACTCGTTGAGCGGTATAACTTGAATCCTTTTGATGCTTATCATGCTGCCACTGCGCTTAGCCGTGACGCTGTTATTCGAAGCATGGATAATGCTTATGATCGTATCTCAAAGATAACAAGGATAAATCCTGTTTACCTAATTAAGAAGTGAATCAATAAACAGTTACAGATCATCGGATTTCATAACTTGTAAATTGAAGAATTATTCTCATAATTACTATTTTTTATCAAATACATTGATTGAGATATGCGAATTGTTTCTATCGGTTCAAATATCCCCGTTACCATCTACAAGTGTTTGAGGAGATGGACAATGATCATGACCATGTAAGTTACCAAATGGTCAGAATCATCCCCTCAAACATTGTTTGTAATGTCGAATAGAGAATAAAAACTTAATCCAGCCTAAGATAGGAGTGGATGAAATATTGTTTACATCGTGATAATAGACCAAAATGAAACTAAATCAGCTAAATCTTCTCAGAATAGTTTGGCATATAACCGCATATAATTAACTCAATTATAGAGTTGAAGTAATGACTGTTCTTGAGGGAAGTTTACCCATACATCGGGATGAGTACTTTTTGGCCCCCCCATCATAAACTCTGATTACTTTATCATCATCACTTCTTTGATCTATTATGATTCTGTCCGGTGGTTCAGCCTGAACAATAGCTGTAGATAAAAATGATTAAGACAATACACAAGATGATGGATTTTTCATGAGATGATTATATCTATTTGAAGCTGAGAGATTTACGTTAAAAGAACAAGAACACGAATCAATGAATTTATCACTTCAACGAGTTTAGGTCTATGTTCGTATCGAATGAGTTTCAAGTGATGAAAGAAGCCCTCGTCAATTAAGGCCAAGTTTGATCAAACTCATTAATGCGAGTCATCCAGATAGTCTCTGAAATGAATGTTCAGTATAAACGTGACCTGAATGGCGTTGACTGGGATGAGATGAAATCCATACTGAAAAAAGATGATTTCGATAACGGACGTACCCCCGACCAGTATCGTCGATCCTTCGAGAACAGTTACTCCATCTGCGTTGCTTACGGTGATGACAGAATCATCGGCACAGTGAGGGCTCTCTCAGATGGCGTGGGGAACTCGTACATAGTGGATGTGTGGACCCTGAGCGAGTGCCGGTTGATGGGTATCGCCAGAAAGATGATGGAGTTGATCCTGTCTGATCTCAATGGGCAGCATGTATACCTACAGACAGATGATGATACATTGGGGTTTTATGAGAAATTAGGGTTCAGAGAGCGTCCCACAGGTATGGAAATCGTCGTAGGCGAGTATCTGAGCACAATATAAACCATTATGGATTTGAACCTCACTGCCAGTGGTGATATCACTGTCTTTTTTCGAATGTTTTGGTTCTCGAATCTTGTTACTTTGATAAATGATGCTTTATTTCCATGATTCGTTAGAGCGAGAATATTTACGGATATTCAGAAAAAACAAGTTGATGGTATCTTGAATACACAGATGTTTGATAATCGAAAAACTGCCAGTGGGTTGTTGCTATTCGGAATAATTCAATGGATAATAATCGTTATACTGTCAGAAGGCATACAGCCAGACTACATCAGCAGCATGCACTATGTGAGTACATTGGGGACGGGGAAAACCGCCTTACTCTATAATGCGTCTACTGTTATTCTCGGAGTCTGCGTTTCTATTTCATCCATTTTGATACATAGATTCAACTCGTCACGTGTATTCTATGTCCTGTTTCTAGTCGCTGGACTGGCAACCATAGGAGTAGGAGTATTCCCAGAAGACTCCAGGCCAATGCATGGATATGTTACTCCCATCGCTTTAATATTCGGAGCCTTGGCTGCCATGTTCTCATACAGGCTTCAAGAGAAACCAGCCTCATACTTCTCAGTAATACTAGGCATAGTTTCCCTAA
>CAYTVK010000102.1:0-1689 GCA_964441725.1 uncultured Candidatus Bathyarchaeia archaeon
AGCCAGTTAATAGATTTAGGGATACTCGTTGGAACCGACTATAATCCTGACGGTATCAAGGGGATAGGTCCGAAGACGGCTTTGAAGCTCATCAAAGAGTATGATAACATCGAGGAAGCTGTACATCACATTAAGAACGCCGAGTTCCCCCACCCTGTGGAGGAGATAAAGGAGCTCTTTCTTCATCCACGCGTTACTGATGATTATACACTTGAGTGGAGTAAACCCGATGTGGCTGGAATCATTGGTTTCCTCTGCGGTGAACACAACTTCAGTCAGCAGCGTGTGATGAGTGCGGTGGAGAAGATGCAGAAAGGCATGGATCAGAAGGGTCAGAAGACCACGTTGGATAAATTCTTCGGTTAAACGTTAACTGTATATAGTTTCTGTGTCAAATCTTCTGGATGAACCTACACGAGTTTTTCCTTAATGAGGTGAAGCCTGCGCTGGGTTGCACTGAGCCCGGCGCTGTTGCGTATGCAGCTTCTTCTGCCGCGAAATATCTTGGCGGTGAGATAACTGGTATTCATCTTGAGTTGTCAGGCAATGTCTATAAAAACGGTGTGAATGTTGGTGTGCCAGGTACAGGCGGTGGTACCGGGAATCCTCTTGCTGCTGCACTCGGCGCTTTCGCAGGTGACCCTGAGAGGGGACTTCAGTCTCTTGAAGGAATCACGATGGATGATGTCACACATGCGAAAGAGTTTGTTACCTCTGGGGCTGTGACTCAAGAAGTTGTTTACGATGTCCCCAATGTTTATGCCAAGGTTACAATCGTGGCGGGTGATGAGCGTGTCTCTGGTGTTGTCTCTGATAGGCATGATAATCTTGTCGAGGTTAAACATGGAGAAGACGTGGTGTACAGCAAAGAAGTCTCCACGGATGCGTCTGAAGATGAGGTTTCCTACGAGGAGGAATTAGCTCAGCAGGACATGAGCAGTCTCTGGAGACTCTCCATGAGTATAACCGATGAGACAGCGGAGTATCTTCTGAGGGGCAGCGAGATGAATCTGAACATAGCAGGACATGGTCTCGCTGAGCCTTGGGGGCTTGGAGTTGGTTATCACATCAACCGGATGAAGCCAAATGATCTCCTCTACGATGTGAAGGCGTACGCTGGCGCTGCAGCGGATGCACGTATGGGCGGTGGACCATGGGCGGTAATGAGCAGCGCAGGCAGCGGAAACCACGGGATCACAGCGATACTTCCCCCGACATTATACTCCAAAGCTAACAATAATACCGAGAGAGAGCTTGCAGAGGCTCTTGCTTTGAGCCATCTTGTCACGCGGTTTATCAAGGTCTATACTGGGCTTCTGACGCCTATATGTGGCTGTGCTGTTGCAGCTGGCGCAGGGGCAACCGCGGCGATAGTAAAGTTGGCTCATGATTCTCCTCAACAGGCTGACGTAGCTGTGGCTAGTTTGATCGCCTCTGTTATGGGAATGACCTGCGATGGCGGTAAGGGCAGCTGCGCCTTAAAGATCTCAACAGCTGCTGGAGAGGCTTATCTTTACGCGATGCTGGCTCTCATGGGCGGTGGGCTTGACCGTGTTCAGGGTGTGCTGAAACCAGACCTAAGATATGTGGCTGAGGTTCTCAAGGAGATCAGTGAACAGGGATTATCGGGTATGGATGAGACGGTTCTGCGGATTATCCAGCGAATTTAACCCATCAAATTATAGGTAC
>CAYTVK010000102.1:1699-7353 GCA_964441725.1 uncultured Candidatus Bathyarchaeia archaeon
TACCCATCTCGCTTCTATTTCTGATACGTTATGAAAGTTTTAGCGATTCAGACGAGTCCAAACCTTGACGGCTTGACCGCCGAGACAGCGAAAAGAGTACTAAAAGGCGCAACTGAAAATGGCTGTGAGACCGAGTTGGTGAACCTCAACGACTTGGTGATTAAGAAATGCAAGGCATGTGATGGTGGCTGGGGGCAGTGTCGCCGAGAGGGAACGTGTATCCTTGAGGATGATTTCGCTGGGTTGATTGATAAGATGATGGAAGCTGATGGATTGGTGTTTACTACCCCCGTTTATTGGGCGGATATCAGTGAGTCAGCGAAGACCTTTCTCGACAGGATGAGACGCATCGAGACCCATCATGGTTTCAAACGGTACAGCGATAAACCATACATTGGTATCGCATGTGCCGGCGGTAGCGGTAATGGCGCTGCAAGGGCATTGTATCTGCTTGAGGAATACTTGAAGCGGATCGGTTTCAAGAACTATGACCTCGTTACTGTCACTCAGGCTAATCGAGCGCATAAGCTGCCGATGCTTGAAGAGGCTGGGAAGAATATTTTCAAATAAACCCTCTTTATTTTAATATCCGATGCCCTATTCTGAGTGTATATGCCTATTGAGAACTATACATTACCTGGAGAGAAGATACTGTTCTGGAGCGACTTTCAGGTAACCTACAATGAGGCAAAATTCAAGGTCTACATAACTAATCTTCGACTACTGCTCTACAATGAATCAGGGCTGGTGTTCAAGAAGGAAGAGATCATCGCTGAGAACTTCCGCCAGATAACTGGGCTCCAGTTCAGCGAACAGGGAGCAATAAACAAGAAGGGTATATTCAAATTCAGCAGTAATAAGGGTGAGGTGCAGCTTGAGGGACCTGTTAATGGGATGCGGGGGCTGTTCAAGGCGATCCAGAAGCAGACCATCGACCCTTACCCTACTAACCCTTTGAATGAGCCCGATTATAAGTAGCCGACTATTATATATCGGGTAAAATAACTCATATCTATGGTTAATCCAAAGAAGGTTTTTATCTCCATCGACATGGAGGGAATCAGCACCATAGTTGACTGGGCTGAGGTAGATCGTAATAACAGCGAGTACACTTACGCTAGAAAGATTATGGCTCAGGACCTGAACGCAGCCATCGAGGGAGCCCTTGAGGCTGGGGTAAAAGAGATCGTTGTCTCTGATGCTCACGGGGGCATGAGGAATCTTAGACCAGAAGATGTCAATGAGGCGGCTTACTTGATCAGGGGCTCTCCGAAACCCAACAGCATGATGGAGGGTATCTCGGAGGAGGGCTATGACGCAGCCATGTACATTGGGTATCATAGCATGAAGGGTACGCCGAATGGGGTTTGTGCTCACACTATCAGTGGTAGCGCGGTTCAGAAAATATATATCAACGGACGCGAGACCGGTGAGTTTGGTCTGAACAGTGCCTTAGCGGGATTCTACAATGTGCCGTCTGTGTTTCTAGCAGGAGACTATGCAGCGACGCAGGAGGCTGAGGCTTTCGTGTCGGGAATTACCACCGCTACCGTGAAGTGGGCTTCTGGACGATACGCCGCCAAGTGTCTTCACCCCAAGGAGGCAGCCAAGCTCATTAAGGCTAAGTCAAAGGAAGCGTTATCCAAGCCTTATCCTGCTCCAAGAGTGGTTGAGCCACCTGTGGAGGTGAAGGTGGAGTTTGCTAACGCCGTGATGGCTGATGTGGTCTCTTTGATACCCAGCTTTGAGAGGGTTGACGGGGTCACCATGAAGGGAGTATACGATGATTATCAGACCGCTATCAGTGCTCTCAGAGCCGAAATCTACATGGCGGGTGGCACAATCAGGAGATAACTCTCTTTTTACTAAACTGGTATTAACTACCGTTTCCCAGATTTTCTATGATTGATAAGAAGCTTAGCAGAGAAGAGCTGAAGAAGAAGCTCACACCGATGCAGTACAGGGTAACACAGGAAAACGATACCGAGCCGCCCTTCAACAACGAGTTCTGGAACAACAAAAAAGAGGGAATCTACGCAAACATCGTATCAGGTGAACCCCTCTTTAGCAGCCTAGACAAGTTTGACTCAGGATGCGGCTGGCCCAGCTTCACCAAGCCTCTGAAGGAAGAGAGTGTCATTGAGAAACGAGACATTAGCCACTTCATGGTGAGGACTGAGGTGAGGAGCAAGGAGACTGATAGTCACCTTGGGCATGTTTTTACCGATGGACCTAAACCAACTGGTCTGCGCTACTGTATCAACAGCGCTGCGCTGGAGTTCATCCCCAAAGAGGAGCTTGAAGAGAGGGGCTACGGTGGGTACCTCAAGCTATTTGAGGAGTAGTGCAAAGAAGGTAGTCATCTTTCATCACCTTTTTTAGTAGGCGTACTCGAAACCTTGTAGAATGGATAAGAAGAGAAACCCTCTGCTTTACGTTGTCTTAGTGCTCGTGGCTGTTGTGGCGGGGTATTTTATTTATGATAACTTCATCATATCAAAGCCTGTTGGCGTGGTAGGAATATCCGAGGGAAATCTGCTGATGGATGAATCTATACCGAATATAGATGGAATCAGAACAATAAAGTTCAGCGACTATCAGGGAAAAGTCTTGGTAATTGACTTCATGGCTCCATGGTGTGACCCATGCAAGCAGATGATTCCTATTCTGCGTGAGGTGGAGTCCATTAACGGTGTCGAGGTAATCACTGTTAACGTTGACCCTAATTATGGTTCAGATTATCTGACTGGATTCGGTGCAGAGGAAGGCATCACATGGTACTTTGGGTCCAGCTCTTCAGCAGCTCTTGATTTCGAGGTCACTGGAATTCCAACGATAATGATAATCGACAAAGATAGAATGATCGCCTATAGAAACTACTTTACCACGATTCAACAATTTGATAATATATTACCCAACCTATTGAAATAAAGATGGAGATCGCAAACCTCAGCCTAGCCTTCAGCGCAGGATTACTCGCGGTACTTGCGCCATGCGCATTACCAATGCTTCCTAGTTTTGTCTCATATTACATGAATGCCGAGGAGAAGAAGGACTTGGGCTCCGCTTTGGCTTTTGGGTTCTTTACTGTGGCTGGGTTTCTCACAGTGTTTCTGATTATTGGGGTATTGCCGAGTTTTGCGTTGAACTCTCTCGCCAGCAGGATCGAGTATGTGTCACCGTTTATCGGTGTGATATTGATAATCCTCGGCTTAGGGCATCTGTTTAGTGACGTTTTCTATAATCTGCCAGTCATTAAGACCGCGGCTCCAGTGGGAAGCGGTGTTCGCGCATTTTATCTATATGGATTAGGGTATGGTGCAGCCTCTATAGCTTGCAGTTTCCCTATCTTTGTTCTACTCGTGCTTCAATCGGCTACCGTCGGTGGCATAGTGTCCATCCTTTTCATGTTTCTAGCCTATGGCTTAGGAGCAGCTACTATCATCATTCCCCTTAGCGTCGCGTTGACTTTCAGCAAGGAGATTATCTATCAGCGGCTTGTTTCTATCTTGCCGCATATGAAGAAGATCAACGCATTAATCCTGATACTCGCTGGGCTATACATGATGTACATTGGATTAACCTAAAACATATACTCGTATCATTCAATCATTACTTATGGTCAAGATAGTTCTCGTCGGAGCAGGAAGCAGCGTATTCGGATACAACAGCGTCCTCGACGCAGTAAACATACCAGCACTAGCGGGCTCCGAACTCATGCTACACGATATAGACGAGCGACGGCTCACCGCCATGAGCGGCTTAGCGGAGAAGATGAACCAGGAAACCGGGGCAGGTTTAGAGATTAATCACACCGTTGTTCAGGAGGAAGCCCTCGATGGCGCAGACTTTGTGTTGATGTCTATCGCGGTGGATCGTATGAATCGTTGGAGACAAGACTGGGAGATCCCCTTCAAGCACGGCATCAAGCAAGTCATCGGTGAAAACGGTGGCCCCGGAGGCTTATTCCATACATGGAGAAACATACCACCAGTGCTTGACATCGCCTTCACTATGGAGGAGGTCTGCCCAGACGCGTGGCTTCTCAACTACACCAATCCTGTTCCCCGTCTCTGTCTGGCCATCGACAGATACACCGACATCAAGACCGTTGGGCTCTGTCACGAGGTTGAGCATCAGCTTCAACGCTTGGCTCCCCTGATGGGTGTCCCAACGGCTTTGTTTGACGCGGTTTCCGCTGGGCTTAACCACTTCAGCTGGTACAAGGAACTCAGGCTCAAGGATGGGACAGATGCTTACCCTCTGCTGGATGAGGCGCTGAAAAAAGCCAAGGGGTTCCAGCCACTGTGTAAGGCGATGTACAGGCAGTTTGGGCTATACCCATCCACTGACGATAACCATGTAGGTGAATATCTGGCATATTCTTGGGATGTTACCCCAGATGAAGTCCGTGGGTTGAACTGGATCAATCGATGCGACGCTGAAGGCAAAAGGAACTGGGAACGTATCAACGCGCTTATCGAGGGAAAGGAAAAGCTCGACATCAAAGGCAAGCACTCCGGTGAAAGAGCCATGCACATTATTGCAGGCATCATGAGTAACAGCAACCACATGGAGATGCAGGTAAATCTCCCCAACGCTGGTCAGGTCTCCAACCTCATCAAAGACGCCATAGTGGAAACCCCTGCAGTCATCAACAAGGGAGGCGTAAGGCCGATACAGATAGGTGAGTTGCCCGAGGGATTAGCCGCGTTATGCAATATCCAGATCATGGTGCAGAGCATAGTAGTGGACGCAGGGATATCGGGAAACATGGAGAAGGCGAAGCAAGCCCTACTCGTTGACCCCGTAGTTAATGATCAGGAAAAAGCCTTGACTGCCTTCAATGAGCTTATGGATGTTCACCGCGATCTCTTGCCCCAGTTTGAGGTGGATTAAGTGCACATACTATTCGTGGGCGCACACCCAGATGATGAGACCTACGCCAGCGGAATAATCGCAAAATACGTGGACCGTGGATACAAAGCTACAATTCTGCAGGCTACAAGAGGTGGAATGGGGCACTGGAACATACCGACACTGGAGCTGGAGAAGATAAGAGTCGAGGAAATGAGGCAAGCGGCAGAGGTACTGGGCGCAGATGTACGGTTTCTCGATTACGAGGACGCGAGTGTTCCCGTTGGAGATGATTTAAGGGAGGCACTGGTTGAGGCGTACCGAGAGTTGAAGCCAGACATAGTGCTGACATTCCACCCATTGGTGTGGCGTGATGATCATAGAAGAGTAGGACAAGCAGCCAGCGACGCAAGCCTCAAGGCAAGCCTACCCCTAAACGAGACGGATTACCCTGCGCATCGGCCTGAGCCTGAGATTTTCTTCTTCGGCAATCCAATGATTAAACAGGAGCCCGATGTCTACATCGATGTATCTGATTATATGGAAAGGAAGATCGAGAGCTTCAGGAAACATGTGAGTCCGTGGCAGAACTGGGGAAAACCTGCTGAGGAGCAGGGTGACTACATGGAGAGGGTCGTTGAGTGGTATACTCAGAGGTTCCGAGAACATGGGCGACGATGTGGCGTCCAATACGCTGAGGCATACATCAGCAAATCGGGACGAACCTACGCCCACGATCTCCTCCCCGTTAAGCGATAATATTTAACTCCATAGCGCATCTTTTCTGTGAAATAAAT
>CAYTVK010000103.1:0-7328 GCA_964441725.1 uncultured Candidatus Bathyarchaeia archaeon
CAAGAAATTATGAAGATGTCAATTATTTAGTAAATGGAGACAATAATAATATTTCAGTGATTTTTTCAGAAGCTGGAACAATGTATGATTCTTTAGTTTATATGGATTTTAGTCAGTTTCGAAAAGAAGATCAAATACCTTCTATACAAACCCCAGGACTACAAAGAAGACGAGGCAAATCCACTACTGATATTCCTTCACGGAGCAGGGGAGAGAGGCGATGACCTAGACCTTGTAAAGCTACATGGACCACCGAAGCTTATCGAGGCTGGCGTTGAGCTTCCTTTCATAGTTACTTCACCGCAGCTGGCGTTAGGTGAGTGGTGGAGTCCCAGCACTGTGATCTGGTTGCTTAAGGATGTCAGTAAACGGCTGAAAGTTGACCCTGATCGCGTCTATCTTACGGGGTTAAGCATGGGTGGTTATGGTACGTGGGAGACTGCCTTCAAGTATCCTGACCTGTTTGCGGCGATAATTCCTATATGTGGTAGAGGCGACCCGTCTATGGCTGAGAGGATAAAACAGGTTCCTGTCTGGATTTTTCATGGCGCACAGGACACAGTTGTCCCCATCAAGCATTCAGATGCAATGTTCAAGACCCTTGAGCCCTATGGCAACGTAAAGTACACTATTTACCCTGACGCAGAACATGATAGCTGGACAGAGACATACGAGAACAATGAGGTTTATGAATGGCTACTGAGCCATAAGAGAGGTCAATAACCCTCTGTTTATTTTCTGTTTTTAAATAATGAAGTCACAGGGTCAAATATGGCAAAAATAACCATAGACCTCGAACTATGTGACGGCGAAGGCGACTGCGTTGCGGTATGCCCAAGCAACGTATACAGGATTGAACCAAACCCCGATTATGGTGGGTCATTAAAATCAGTCGCAGCAGCGCCAGAGGAGTGCATTCTCTGCATGGCGTGTGTAACAGCTTGCCCAAAACAGGCAATAACAGTGGAAGAAGAGTAGCTATTCATTATTTCACACCCATTTTTTAAAAAAAACCTCAGTCAGCCATATTTTTAGTTATTTTTCTGATAAATGTCTTAACTACAAAGGTATTCTCTATTGGCTAGTTGATTTATACCCGAGGAGAAAAATGTGGAAATAGACAAATCAAAATGTGTTGGATGCGGTAACTGCCAGACCATTTGCCCAATGGGAGCAATATCGCTTGATGTTGACGGAAAATCCATCGTCAATCAAGATGAATGCGTAGAATGCTCCACATGCTATAGGGTGCTTAGAAACGAGGGCTATCCCTCAATAGCAGTGAGAGCTATTCGGAGTATTCTCAACCTCATACATCTACAATACCTAGCTGATGTGGACGTATGCCCAACAGGTGCTCTAACCCCACCTGAACTTGAGTACCCTCGAAGCCTACGTGCAGCCTTCAGTGACCCAACAGTAGTCCATGCAGGGACAGGAGTAGGGGGAAGAGGCACCGAGGAGATAAAGACAAACGATGTAACGGGCAGGCTCGGAAAAGGCGAAGCCGGCATAGTCGTAGAACTAGGCAGACCAGGCACAGGCGCGCATCTGAGAGATGTCGAGAAAATAGCCATGGCGTTAGCACCGCTGGAGCCACATTTCGAGCCATTCAACCCTGTAACCCAGTTAATGGTGGATACAGAGACAGGGAAAATGAAGGATGAGGTCTTGGACGAGAAAGTGCTCTCAGCCATCATAGAGATCAAGACAAAACTAGAGAAAATCCCAGACTATCTAAAGGCTCTAGAGAAGATCCAAGGAGAAACCGACGCCGTCTTCAGTGTAGGAGTAGCCTCAAAATGCCTCCCAGACGGCTCAGTCCCACATGAGAAATGGGTACGAGAAGCTGGCTATAAGCTATCATTGAACGGAAAGACCAACCTTGGTCTCGGGAGACCACTGTATCAGGAGGCTGAGCAATGACCAATACACTGCACAGACAGGGCACACAGGAGGACCTCAAAAAAGACTACGTTATATTCGTAACAATGGCGAGAAACATTAACCGGGAAGGGTCAGCGCCCAAGATTCACGAGTTTCTACGCATCTGCAACAAATATAATCCAATCAACACAGGAAGCAGCAAGCTAGGCTCAGTGCTCCAAGATGACATAAAATTCGATGACCTGATGACCCTCAAAGACGGCTCAACAGCTGCGGCGGTCTTCACAGACCTAGACACGCTGCAGAAGGTGCTGGCTGAACTAATAGAAGCAGACCTCAGCATCTCCATTAACATCAGCGGCTTACTGGAGGGGGTTCAGGAATGCTGCCACAAGAACAGTATAGAGCGCCACAGTGTAGAGCATAGCCTCGGATTCTGGGGCTCAACAGATAGACTTCCTGAGAGAGACACTCTGGAGATTAACACACTCTGTGGACACGGCATGGTCTCATTCAGCCTCATACGCAAGATGATGGAACAGGTAAGAATGCGGAAGCTGACCCCAAAGGAAGCTGCCAAGATACTGGGAAAATGCTGCGAATGCGCCGTATTCAACACCACTCGTGCAGAGCACCTATTCGAAAAAGTGCTGAACACATAACCCCCGAATCTTCTATTGCATGAGACCTCTTTTATTGGTCTCAAGGCTACACAATACTGATAATTATGTTAGATAACGTGGAGAAAATCGCAGATGACCTGTACGTCATACGGCAAGAAATGAGAATTGGCTGGTACTGCGGCGTAGTAGTCATCTTCGGAGAATCCAACATCGGAGTCATTGACACAGGCTACGAAAACACTCCAACAGACTATGTGTTTCCTCTGATACTGGAGAAGGATAGAAGCCTCGATGAGGTAGACCTAATCGTCAACACTCACAGAGATGGAGACCACATAATGGGAAACGAGATATTCAAGGAGAGAACAGGGGCTGCTATTGCGGTTCATAGGCTTGAGTTTGAAGCGGTGCCCTCAGCGGATTTGACGTTAGAAGATGGAGATGTGGTGAAACTTGGAGACCGCAGCTTCAGGGTAATACATACGCCGGGACACAGACCGGGTGCGATTTGCCTCTTCGATGAGGATCATAAGCTACTGATTACAGGTGACTCCGTCTGCGGTACCCGTGAAGACCTCATAAGAATGGATAAGGAAATATACATCGCATCACTGAGGCAACTTCTCACTGTTAAGGCAGATGTGATGATTATGTCACACCCCTTCATGCCCGATGGTAAAGACATCTTGAGAGGCCGAGAAATATCGAAAATGATCAAAGAGAGCATAATGATAGCGGAAAACATGTAGCTATGCTTTCTTAGCCAACTCCTCACCTAGTTCCCTACATTGCCTCAGAACAGCTTGACTCGGGGAACCACTTGAGACAACTATGTCTCCTATCTGGGTTCCAAGGTGCCTGAATACACTTAGAGTGTCTTTGGCTCTTCCTCCTCCGCCGTGACTCAGGAACAATGCATATGGTTTTCCCTTGTATCCGGGCTCATTCCTCTGTAGATACCAGTCGTCCAAGAAGGTTTTCAATGTACCAGCCATGTAGCTGAAGTAATCAGGCGTACCAAAAGCTACAATATCGTAGTTCCCATACTCATCAATGGGATACCTTTGATTGTTAGAGTTGTGAAGAGTAACTGAGCATTCTGCATTACCTAGACCCTCTGCAACAGCGTTAGCCATCTTCTCAGTGTTTCCATACTGCTGACTGTGAAATAGAACGAGTGCTCGTTTCATAATAGGGTTGAAAGAGCAGAGATTTAAGACTCTTTCATACGTCTGATAGGCGTAACTGCTATTACAATGATTACATTTAGTCAAATGATATAGAATGCTTTCTGATAGATACTATAAGATTGAGAAAGAACTCATAGGAGAAGCCTGGCAAAGCAGCCACATCAATGATAACATGCTGGTTCTAGCCGACGAGATCGGAAGCAGATTCCCAGGGACACAAAGCGAGAAACAAGCCCAAGCATACTTGGTTAACAAACTCAAAGAATATGGATATAAAAACGCCAAAGCAGTCCCATTCAAATATTATGGCTGGAAACGAGGCCCAGTAACCCTCAAAATGACAGAGCCCGCAACACGAGAGCTAGAGGCAATAAGCCTAGCGATGAGCCCAGGTGGAGCTGTGGAATCCGAGGTAATCGATCTCGGGACGGGAAGCCCTGAAGAGTTTGAGGACATAAAACCAGAGGATGTCAAGGGAAAAATAGTTCTCTGCAGTAGCGCAACCAGTCCGTCTGGGAAACGTGTGCATCGTAGAACAAAATACGGTTACGCTGTAAAGTATGGGGCAGTGGGCTTCATATTCATGAATCATAATCCGGGGCAACTAGCGCCAACGGGCAGTCTTCGACCAAGTTACAGGATGGGAGGCGAGATACCGGGGATAGGTGTAAGCCTTGAGACAGGCTCATTGATGCTACGACTAGCCAAAGATAAGCAGCTGAAGGTTAAGTTCACTGACAAGAGCAATGTATTACCTGACAGCGAGTCCGCGAACATAGTGGCCGAGTTACCGGGGAAGACAAATGAATGGATCGTTGTGGGAGGACACTACGATGGACACGATATCGCTCAGGGAGCCATGGATAACCTGAGTGGAGCGGCGGTCACATTGGAGCTAGCCCGTATACTGAAGCCCTACGAGGGCAAGTTCAAGCGGGGTATCCGGTTCATCTGCTTTGCATGTGAGGAGATCGGTGTAACGGGTAGCACATGCTATGTCGCGGGTCATCTAGATCAGATGAAAGACACAGCCCTCATGGTAAACCTTGAACTGGGTGGACTCGCGTACAAGGATGGTATGAAGCATGCTGCTTTCACAGTCTACCAGCCCCCAGAGATGAAGCGGTGGCTGGAAGAGTTCCTCAAGGAAGCAAACTACAACACGAGCATATCAACGGGGATGAGTGCAGCAAGCGATCACTGGCCATTCGTGATGCAGGGAGTCCCAGCCATCTACATGCATGAAGAGCCCAGTATGCGCCAACTTGTAGAAGGCAGGGGATGGGGACACACAACAGCCGATTACATGGATAAGGTTGATCCACGAAACCTGCAGGAGGGTACAATGTTGATGGCTAGGGCGTTGCTGAGGTTGGCGACTCAGGGAAAGAAAATCGCTAAGCATACACCGTTGAAGAAGATAGTAAATTATCTTGAGAAGACTGGTATGAAGAAGACACTGGAAATCCAGTTGAAGTGGCACCCGGATTCTCCCAGATAACTCCCCTTTTTTATAACCATGTAATGTATCCGAGAACGACGTTTCTCTTGGCACCAGTAGCAGAGGTCACGTTACAAGGCGTCCCCATGACGTTCTCATTCGCCAACAACGCCATCAGCAATGCTTCCTTTGCCTCTTCAGGAATCCCCAGCACCGAGTAATCGTACACAGGTGAATCAAGTCCATCTCTTAAGGCGTCCATTATCACTGGGTTTCTAGCGCCTCCACCTGATACATACACGGCGTCGATTTCATGAGGCAACAACGTTTTGTAAGCGTTTATTATAGTCTCCGCTGTAAGCTCCGTAACCGTGGCAACAAGGTCTTCAAAAGTTACCCCTAGTTCTTCTGCTCTCACAGTGATTTTCTCGGAGTACTGCTCCCCAAAGGTCTCTCTACCAGTGGTTTTGGGAGGCTTAAGCCTGTAAAAGGGATGAGCCAATAACTCCGCCAATAACTCGGCGTCAACCTTACCTTTTCTCGCCAATAAGCCATCAACATCATGGCTCAAGCTAGTGTACTTTTTCACAACCGCATCGATTATCATATTGCCGGGACCAGTATCAAAAGCGACAACATCGTCTAGGGAAGAGTTTACGGGAAGATAGGTCAGATTGGCTATGCCACCTATGTTCTGTAGAACCCTGTTTTCATCCGAGTCCCTGTGTAGCACATAATCCAAGTAGGGAGTCAAAGGGGCACCCATACCGCCAAGAGCCATATCGGCTTTACGGAAATCAGCGACAACGGGCAACCTCGTTGCCTCAGATATAACCGCCGGCTCACCTATCTGCAGCGTAGAACTAGCATTGAAGCCTGAGACATCACCGGTTTCAGGTTGATGCCATATCGTCTGACCGTGACTACCAATCAAGTCAACTTCCTCACGTGAGACCCTCCAGTCATCAATCAGTTGATTGGCTGCATCCCCGAAGGCCCCGCCTAGCACGTAATTCATCTCGCAGACATCCTCGACTGTGCCTTGACCTGGTTTGAAGAGGCTGAAAACTCGTTCTCTGATCGCAGAATCATATGGATATGTCTTATAGCCGATGAGCTCAGCCTCAGAGTTCTCACCGGTTCCAGTTATCTTTGCCAATGCAGCTGTGATGCCATCAGCGGATGTCCCGGATATTAACCCGATGATCTGCCTCGTCTTCTTCTTACGTAATTCATTGACTCTATGATAGATGTCTTTCAGATACTACCCCTCCAAACTGTACACCGTGGCGCCCTCAACTATGGTCTCAAGTACGTTGAAGCCCTCATCCATTACTACTATATCCGCGTCGTAACCGTACTCCAGCCTACCCTTGCGCTGTAAGCCAAGAAGCCTCGAAGGCGTATCAGCAGCCATCTGAACCGCATCAGGTAGACTGACTCCCACCTTCTCCACCATGTTCCTCACGGCTTCACTGAGTCCTATGGAGCTACCGGCGATTACACCTGAAGGCAACTTCACCAAACCATCCTCCAGCAGATAGGTTCTGCCATCGAAGAAGTATTCACCGCTTGGAAGCCCAGACGGCTTGATGGAGTCTGAGACCAGAGCCACACGCCCAGCGCCCTTGAGATTAACAGTGAGTCCTAGGATCACGGGATGAACATGAAGGCAATCGGCAATGAGTTCAACAGCCACACCATCATCCATAAGCCCCGCGCCCACAACCCCAGGCTCTCTGTGATGAATCACACGCATCCCATTCCAGAGATGACAAAGCAGCGAGACACCTGCCTCAAACGCCTGACACGCCTCATCATATGAAGCATCAGTGTGACCCGCCGAGACCAATACATTATTCTCTCTCAGAAACTCAACAGCATCAAGTCCATCATCAACTTCAGGAGCAAGAGTAACGATCTTAAGCGTCCCAGAGGCTGCTTCAAGAATCGCCTCAAGCTCATCTCGCCTTGGTCTTCGCGTATACTCCTGCTGAGCACCCTGTTTTACGATGTTAATATACGGTCCTTCCAAGTGAGACCCAAGAACCTTCGCCCCTGAAACACCCATCTCCGTTATCTGTTTAACCCGTTTCAACCCTGCAAGTATCTCATTAAAGGGAGCAGTCTGCAGCGTGGCGAGAAACCCTGTTACTCCCTTCTCCGCTAGGTGTTTAGATATCTGAT
>CAYTVK010000104.1:0-7209 GCA_964441725.1 uncultured Candidatus Bathyarchaeia archaeon
CGCTGCATACAAGTAGCCGATCTCTCGCCCACCTACACCGATGTCTCCTGCTGGTACATCAGTGAACTGGCCAATGTGACGGTACATCTCATACATGAAGTTATGACAAAAGCTCTCGACTTCTGCATCAGTCTTACCGTGTGGATCGAAGTCTGAGCCTCCCTTGCCTCCACCCATGGGGAGCGTGGTTAGGCTGTTCTTGAATGTTTGCTCAAAGCCCAAGAACTTTAACAGACCTAGGTAGACTGTTGGGTGGAACCTGAATCCGCCCTTGTATGGTCCGATGGCGCTGTTGTACTGTACCCTGTATCCTCTGTTGATCTGGATCTCGCCGTTTTTATCCTTCCATGGAACACGGAACTGAATAATTCTCTCTGGTTCTACGATCCTTTCTAGGATCTTGTGCTCCTTGAATACCGGATACTTCTTGATAACGGGCTCAAGAGTCTCCAGAACTTCCTTAGCAGCCTGATGGAACTCCTTTTGAAGGGGGTCCTTATCGAGGATGCTCTGATAAACGCTTTCAATATATTTATCCAAAGGACTTCACCTGTAAGTCGGGTAAAGCAAACTTGTACTAGATATATATAGCTTTGCAGAATATATTATGAAAAATAAATACTATACATATCTTAGCATTAAAATCATTATAAAATTGTATAATAGGGATAAAAAGACTGGAAAAAATGGATTTATTGGTCATTTAGACCTATTTTGCTATAGCAACTCTTGTTCTGACTCCATCAGCGAATTTGGCAGCGAGGTTCACGAGCCTATCTGGTTCACAGCTATTCACATTATAGATGACCAACCTGTCTCCACCTATACCTAAGACATCTAGGGTCTTCTTGAGAGAAGCGACTCTTTCCTCTGCCTTCTTGCTTCCATCGATGTAACGACACTGGTCCTCGGGGCAAGCGAAAATAGCTACACCGTCAGCTCCCTGATCGAATGCTTTCATCAGGTGAAGTGCGTCGAGTCGCCCACTGCATGGAACCTTCAGAATCCTGATGCTTTCAGGCATTTTCATACCTAATTGTCCCGCTATCTCCGCTGCGTATCCCGCTGCTCCTTCACATGCAAACGCCACTATTACGGGCTCGTCTCTTTTCTCAAGCCATTTTGTGGGTTTCAGTAATCCTTCGATTGCTGGGAGAACCTGCTCGTCTCGGAATAGTCTTAGCTGCATCGCTGAAACTGGGCAAGTTGCTGCACATATTCCACATCCGGTACAGGCTTCCACGTTCACAACGGGTAACCCAAAGTTGCTCCAAGTTATGGCTTCAAATGGACAAGACGAGGCACAGGCGCCACAACCAACGCAAGTCTCCTCATCCACGATGGCCTTTGTTAGCTCGACCTCTATCTCCTTCTTATTCAAAATGCTTGAGGCTTTACTTGTTGCATACAGCACCTCGTTTAGGGCGTGCTGTATGTCCATGGGTCCCTGACATGCTCCACATATGTATACTCCATTGATGTTTGTCTCAACCGGGCTTAGTTTCGGATGTTTCTCGTTTATGAATCCATCAGGGTTTATGTCCAAGCCGATTGCTTTGGCTAACGCCTCGTTTCCCTTTGATGGCTCCATGCCGTTGCTGAGCACAGCCATGTCTATGGGCATCAGGATGTCTTTATTATCCTCGTTCTTGTAATGGAATACCAAGCCATTCTCTGTTTCAGTTACCTTGCCTGCTTCACCTCGGACAATCTTGACTCCACGGTCCTGTGCCTCATAGTAGAAGCGCTCATAGTCTTTACCGTTTAGCCTGATGTCTTTGTGTAGTATCGTGATGTCAATGTCGGGCCAACGTTTCTTGATGTCCAATGCGTGCTTCATGGCTATTCCACAGCAGATTCTGCTACAGTACTCGTGTATTCTCGGCTCACGGCTTCCCACACACTGGATCATCACCAGTTTCTCGGGTTTCACGCCGTCGCTGAGTTTCTGGAGCACTCCACCTGTGGGTCCGCTCATGTCGAGTAATCGTGCCAACTCTAGCTGCGTGATGACATCCTTGTTCTCACCATACATGTACATGCCTGTTGGATCATACATGTCGAAGCCTGTTGCAACGATTACTGTACCTACTTTCAAGGTCTCAGTATCAGGCTTCATTTCAAGATCGATGGCATCTACGGGGCACATCTTGGCCAATTCCTCTGGGTTCTCGCAGTGCTCTAGGTCCATGTATGGGATTCGGGGTAGGCTCTGGTTGCTCGGTATGTAGACGGCTTTTCTCATGCTGAGGCTCATATCGAACTCGTTTGGGGCTTCGCCTCTGCATTGTTCCATGCATTTTCCGCAGCCGATGCACTTATTTGGGTTAATGTATCTTGGCTGAGCTTCTATTATGGCTCTGAAGTTTCCTATTACGCCGACTAGTTTCTTCATCTCGCTTAGTGTATGCACATGGACATTGGGCTCCTTTGTTACAGGGCTTCTGTACATGCATCTTCTGTGAAGCTCTCCCTCGAATGGCGCGATACAGTTACCGCAATCCATGGACGGGAAACAGGTACCGAGTTGAGGAGTCTTCCCACCAAGGAAAGGCTGCTTCTCGACGATGTGAACATCGTATCCCATGTTTGCTAGTCTTGTGGCTGCCTCCATTCCTACGAGTCCGCCGCCGATAACCAATGCAGACTGCTCCACGGGGATTTTCTGGGTCTTTATCTCTTCAAGGCTCGTCACTCTGTTGACTGCTGATCTGAGAAGTATCTTGCTTTTCTCTACAATTAGTTCGCTTTCAGCGTCTGCGCTGCAGAGTTCACTGATGTCGATTACCTCAATTAGATACTTGTTTACTCCAATGTCAATGGCGGCGTGCTTATAGGTTTCCTTGAATAGTCGTGGTCTGCATGACGCGAATACAACGCGATCTACATCGTGTTTGGTTATCCATTGCTTGAATTTCTCAAGGTCTTTTTCAGTGGGGCCATAGTAGCCTGAGTCTACCGCTGTTACGTTTGGCAGCGTTTTGGCGTATATTGCGAGTCCGCCGACTTTTGCTGTTGTATCTGGGCTTGTGCCCCAAGGGCTGATTATTACTCCTACCTTCATCTCTATGCCTTCTCCACCTCTTTCAATAATTCACCCAGTGCCTTGGTGAATTGGCTGACCATGGTTCCGCTTGATTCCAGTATCTTGATGGGGGTCTCGATTCCAGCTGCCTTGAAGAAGCCCTCAATGATCTCCATCTGTCCCTTGCTTCTCTTGTCTCCTTTAAGGAAGTGACAGCGATCTTTAACGCAGCCAACAAGCATTACGGCGTCTGCGCCTTTCTGCACACTGTTGAGGACGTTTCTGAGACTCAGGTTACTCATGCAGTTGACGTAAACCGGTACGAAGCTGCTGCTGTACTGGGCTTTCACGAAGCCAGCGGTATCCATCAGATTGTAGCCACAGTCATCGCAGATGAAGCCCATAATCACTGGCTTATCCGCCTTCTCTGATAGAATCGCATCTACCTGTGCGTCAATCAAGTCATATCCGAAGCTGGACGTGTTTAGGGTCCTCGTGGGGCAGCTACTTACACAGAGACCGCAGCTTTGACATAGTAATGGATCAAACTGTGGGTATTCATCTTCAGGTATGGTGATGGCGTCGTATGGGCATACGCTCCTGCATATACCGCATTTTCCGCAGTTTTCTTCATCAACCTCTGGATGATTCACCTTCTTCTCTAAGTATGTTCTCATGTAGTTGGCGCTCATGTACGCCGCTGCACCTGCCTGAGCTATGCTGTCTGGGATGTTTTTTGGCCCGGAGGCTGTCCCGGCTATGAATACTCCCGGTGCGCGTGTGGTGATGTTGGCTACTTTTTCATCTATTTCCTTGTAGAAGCCAGAATCAGTTAGCTCCACGTTGAATAACTCGGCTAACTCATCTGTATCCTTGCTGGGCTTCATGCCTGTACTTAATACTAACATATCAGCGTCTATGCTCTGAGTCTTACCCATTCCATCCGTGTAACTAATTTCGAGTCCATCACCTTGAGGTGCAACGCCTTCGATGTCACCGTGTGTGAAGTGAACGCCCATATTCTTTGCCTCGTTATACATCGACTCGAAGCCGTAGCCGCTGGCACGGATATCCCTGTATAGAACTGTGATGTCTGCGCTGGGATCTCTCAGCTTCTTGATGGTTGAGGCGTGTTTCACAGCCGCCATGCAGCAGTATTTACTGCAATAAGACTGATACTCTGGGTCTCGGCTGCCGACGCACTGAACCATAACGATCTTCTTTGGTGGCTTGGCGTCACTTGGTCTCGCTACTACGCCTCCCGTTGGACCGAAGGGATCTAGGAGGCGAGCCAATTGATATTGAGTGATTACGTTATCTAACCCATAGCCCCACTTGGGGATTCCACGGGGGTCAAAGTCCTCGAATCCCGTTGCGATCACAACGGAGCCAACCTCTAATGTTTTTTCACCCTTTTCCTCCTCTGAGGACAACAGTGCAGCTGGGTAAACGCTTGTACAGTGTCCGCACTTGCTCTCTACCACACTCTTCAGCGAAGCCTTTGTAGGTCCATCACTGTAGACCAGTGAATAGTTTCCGGAAGCGTCGGGGATTATCTCCACGGGTTGCCCTTTTTCTTTCCTAGGGGACAAGTCGAGTTCCACTGGTTTCTTAACATATGTTACTTTGAAACCAGTAGGTGTTCTCTCCACTTCTTTTACAGAGCTGCTGACGTGATACTGGATGTTGGGCTTCGTTAATAGCTCGATCATCCTTGGCCCACGCAGACACAGGGTGCAGTCTTCCTCAGGGTAGGTCTTGCTGATGAGAGACATGGCTCCGCCGATTGCGGGACTCTTCTCGATCACATGCACCTTGAAGCCCTGATCCACAAGCTCTGAGGCAGCTGTTAGTCCAGCTATTCCTCCGCCTACAACAAGCGCTTCCTGCGCTCTTTCATATGTAACGAGTTCAAGAGGCTTAGCCGCTGTTACTTTCGCGGTGGCTGCTTTCAACAGCATCTTAGCTTTATGTGTAGCCTCAGCCTTATCGCTGTGAACCGCTGCCAGTTGCTCTTTTCCGTTTAGAAGAACATACTTGGCAGCATCGATTCCGGCTTCCTTCATGGCAGTCTCGATGGGTTTACCGCATACACTGCGGGTGCATGCGAGGACGACGAGTCCGTCATGACCTTTCAGCGTTTTTATTAGACTGGACTTGTCGTCTGCAGTGCAAATCGACTTCATAGAATCAACGGAGCTTACTCCATCTAATTTACCAGCGTAATCCATCAAGCTTTTGTAATCAAGTCGATCATTCATAGTTTCTCCACAGGTGCATAAAACTATCTTTACACTCATCTTAGGCGACCTCCTTCACTTCGACTATCTTATCATCCACTGTGATATCGAAGTCCACCATATGGACGCTGCAGCTTGTACAGGGGTCATAGCATCTCACGATCTTTTCCAGCCGCCAACAAGCCTCAGCTCGTTTAGCAGGGTCAGCGAACTCTGATGCATATATTTTTGCGTTGGCGTACAGGTCATGCTGAATTAATGGATGATTATATGTTGTGGGAGCCATGATGTTAGCGTACCTGATGAGCCCCTTATCATCAATAACATAGTGATGCGTGAGCACTCCCCTTGGGGCTTCTATGAAAGACGCTCCCTCGCCTCCACGGCTCTTGACTGGAATCCTGATGTCAGTGCTCGTAATCATGGGGTCTTCCAGCATCTCTAACACTTCTTCCTGTCCACCTATGAGCTCCGGTATTCTCGCCAAGTTGAATCCCTGTACCTGCAGACAGGGACGAGGGACCAGCTTGAGGTATCTCTCCTCGTACTCTCGCGCCACTGGCCAAGGAAGCTTGCTAGAGACATTCAGCCGCGCCATTGGGCCAACTCTTAGGTTGCCGTTTACTCCCTCTGGCTTATAGTAGGGTACCTTGGTGCTGCTGTGCTCCCAAACGGCTTCCCGAATGTAGTTATAGTAATAGTTTGGATCGAACCGCACCACTTCTTTACCTGTTCCCGATACTATACGTGCGTCTCCATCGTAGATATCGTAGTGGCTGTCTGGTCCATTGACAAATCCCATAAAATTAGTCTCTATGTCCGGGTACTGGCTGCACATGGGGACATCTTTTTCGTACATATCGAAAACCCAATCAGCATAGACTTTCATGAGCCCAAGCACTTTCTTGCCTTCTTCTATTAGCTCGCGTCTACGCTCTTCTTTCAATGCAAGGGTTTGACCGCCTGGCATGGAAGTTACTACCTGCACTATTCTGCCGCCTACTGCTTCCACCACTTTGTTCCCGTAGGCGTGTATCTTCAAAGCAGCTTTACCGATCTCAGGGTACTTTCCCATCAACGCGATGAAGTTGCGAGAATCCGCTGGTAAGCCCAGCATGTCTGGGATGGCCAGGAAGGCGCTGTGTAGACTATGACTCGTAACAAATCCGCCTGCGTTCATCAATCGCCTCAGCTTTATCGCGGTCTCTGGAGGAGTTACCTCCCAGGCTTTCTCTATTGCTTTCACTGATGCGAGGTGGTGGCTTACATAGCAGATGCCGCAGATTCGTTGTGTGAGCCTCGGCGCCTCTTCCGCTCTTTTTCCCGTTAATAGATATTCGAAGAATCTAGGGGCTACTGTGATCTGAAATTTTAGGTCTTTGAGTTCATTGTCCTTTACTTCTACCTTGATTTTCCCCATTCCCTCGATCCTTGTAAGTGGGTCAATTACTACATCTGTCACTTTTTATTCCTCCTCGCTATCTCGCTGAGCACAGACTCAGCGTATGTGAACCGGTACAACTGACCAGTGTACGTCTCGACAGTGAACTCATCCTTGAGCCTGTTCAGTAGACCCGTCATGGCGTCAACCATCGCCAGTCCCTGATCAGTTACTTCTAGACATGCTCCTCTGCAGCCCTCGCATGTATTTCCTGACTGAGGGCAGGGTGCGCTGCATCCACCCATCGTTGCTGGTCCCATGCAGAAGTAGCCTTGTTCCAGTAGGCATCTCTCTGGGTCTGGGATTTCCTCGTGGATTCTCTTCAACTCTGGAACATATTCGCCTATTCTTTCCCTCGGACAGTCATCACATACCTGTGTGGAGTTGTACTTGGGCACCTCTCCGCCCAGTAACGAGGTAAGGGTGTAGGCTATGTCAGTCACTTCAGGGGGGCAGCCGGGGATGATGAATTCTAATTTCACAAAATCCTTGATTCGATGCTG
>CAYTVK010000105.1:0-7166 GCA_964441725.1 uncultured Candidatus Bathyarchaeia archaeon
AGGAGTAAAAAATGATTATTGTTTTTTTACAAGTCTTGCCATCTTTGGCTCAATGTTGATCAAGACATGGTTTTCATGACTGAGTTGAGAAAACCAGAAGCGATTTCTTTGGGCTGGGTGCCAATAGAGCCACCACCATCTCCACTTTTCTTCAATCTCACGCTGATCTGCAAAAGACGCTTCTCCTTCGATCTCGTAGAATTCTCCCCTATTCTCTGCTGGAAAAGTAACGAGCACTCTCGGATTGGATTGTATGTCTCTAACCTTTCTTGTATTTTTCTCTGTAGGGAACCAGAACTTTTCATAAGGGTTTTCGTTGAAATTTGTCATCTGACGCGTATTCTCGCTGGCTCCACTAAAAGTAGTCAAGAAAACGACCTTGGCTTTCATGAAAGCCTCTTCT
This sequence comes from uncultured Candidatus Bathyarchaeia archaeon, assembly GCA_964441725.1. Taxonomy (GTDB): domain Archaea; phylum Thermoproteota; class Bathyarchaeia; order TCS64; family TCS64; genus RBG-16-57-9. Next base: position 404 of record CAYTVK010000105.1, read on the forward strand.
AACCCTGCTACATGTTCCATAACATCCACTCTGCAAGTTAATTAGAATAGCAAAATAAGAAAGTTGATATTAAATCATCTGAGTCATCTGATCCTTAAACAGATCAGTTCCCGATATGTTCTTTTCAAGCCCTCTAAGCCTGTTCCTCAGAGTCACCTCAGTGGTTCCAGCTGCGTCGGCTACATCCTTCTGGATACGCTTATCATCATTCTTAATGCAAGCCATGTAAAGAGCCGCTGCAGCCAAACCTCGCGGGTCTTTTCCGCTCAATCCGTTTCTATGTTTCGCATTCATCAATATCTGAACTGCTAATTGCTCTGTGTCTCGTCTAATTTTCAACTTGCTTGCGATACTCGGGATGAACTTCATAGGATCATCAATTGGCATCTTCAACTTCATCTCCCGTATAAGCAAGCGATAAGTTCTAGCAATCTCACCGTGTTCGCGTGTAGAGAGCTTGGAAATATCTCTGAGGGGTCTTGGAAGATTGTTCTGTCTGCAAGCAGCATAGATCGAAGCACCTACAAAGGCGTCAATACTTCTACCTCGTATTAGATCCATCTTGAGGGCACGTCTGTAGATGACAGCGGCCTGCTCCTTGATATTCTGAGGAATGTGTATAGTGGTCGTCATCCTGTCAAGTTCAGCCATGGCTATGCTGAGGTTTCTTCTCCAAGTCTCATCGAACTTGCTCCTGTTATCATATCTACGGAGTCTGTCCATCTTTATTCTGGTCTCGTCTTTAAGCGGGTTTCCGTAGGCGTCCCTGTTTCCCTTGAATACTGTTGATAGTCCTTTATCGTATAGTGAATAGCTCATTCCGAGACCTGTTCTCTGCCTGTTGTCTTTTTCCATTGGTGTGAATGCGCGCCACTCTGGACCCATATCGATGATTTCTTCATCGATTACAAGTCCACATTGGCTGCAAACGGTTTCACCGTTTTCTTGATCACTGATAAGATGAACATTGCCACATCTTGGGCATTGTGAGTTGTTTTGTTTTGACAGTTTGGACACCAGATTGTTTACTTGTTACCAGAATATATATGGATAATTTACCCATACGTAAATTATAAATAATGTGGTCATTATTTAAAAATTTCGAGGGAGTGCCAGTGCCGAAGCCAAAAGGAACATGCGGAGCAACCAAGATGAAAATCTTGGCTGTGATATACAGTCGGGAACAGTATGGGATGGAATCATATGGGTACAATATCTGGCAGTGCCTGAAAGAGCATTTTTACACCTATATGAATGACGACGACATCAGGAACGTGTACCATCATCTGAATGACCTTTGCAGTCTAGGCTACATAATAAAGTGCCCGGAAGGCAGCGACGATATAAAGCAATGCTATAGGATTACTCAGTCAGGGATCAATATCTCAAATAAGTACATACATTTCATAGATGTTCTGAAGAATTGCGAACTACTCCAATAAGACCCTAAGTTTAACCTGATCACCCTTCGAGTACTCTGTGTCATATGGTAAGTCGAGTTCTTCATCTATCTTTAGCACAAGTTCATTTTCCGTGCTGGCTACCGTAGCTGAAATGATTACTGATTTACTGTAATGGTCTCTGAATTCGCGCCAGGCTTCCTGAATGTTTTCGAAATCAGCTATGAAGTGCTCCCCAAGTTCGGTGATATGAGAGCTGCCTCCGCCCTTTCTCCCACCTTTTGATGCCTCGATGAGAGGGGCACCGAGCTTATTCTCAGCCTTCCTGACTAAACCCCACGCATAACGGTAACTCATGTCGAGGGTTTGACTCGCCTCTTTAAGGGTTCCCTTCTCCTTAATGGCTTTCAGTAGACTGTATACTCCTGGTCCAAATACGTACCCTTCATCTGTTTCGAGCCAAATTTTGGAAGCTGGCCGTGTGACGCTCATGGTGTTCAGTTAATGGATAGGGGGAGTGGTTTTAATGGTAACTATGCTCTGAACGATTCTTGTTCCATGTCATACATACATTTTCTATATAAAACCGAGAAGCATGGTGAACCCAAAGGTATCAGTGACACATAGTATGAAGTATACGTTAAAAAACCGTCGCGGTGTTACGGGACTCGAGACAGCAATAATCTTGGTTGCTTTCGTGATCACCGCAGCAGCCTTCGCTTTCGTTATTCTGAACATGGGATTCATTACAGCGTAGAAGGCACAATCAGTAATTTCATCCGGAATGAGTGAGTCAACATCATCTCTACAGGTTGATAATGGAGTGGTAGCGAGCTTCTCAAATGTTACAACGGGTGAACAGAGCGATATTTGTCTTACCAAGCTCACGTTCTATCTTAGACTAAGCCAAGGACATACTCCAATAGACATCGCTGACGATAGACTTGTGGCCACGTTCACAAATGAGCGCCACCATGGAGAACTGTACAACGTAAATGGCACCATAATGACCATGACGTGTATAAACGGTGACGGAGACAGCCTACTGGAAATAGGTGAAAAGTACAGGGTAGACATCGACTTCACTGAGATTCCTAATGATGGAGTTGATCCAGCTGTGGTGAACAGAACCGATCTGTACTGCCACCCGTATGAGACATTCAGGGTTGAGCTGCATCCAAGCGAGGGTTCTGTGCTGACAATTAACCGAGAGATTCCAGCGGTCTATGTAGCCGTAATGACCCTCGATTAATCAATCATTTTTTTTCTTATCCCAGCAGGTCTTTTATTTCATCACGGCGAATTTGACTGCATGTTCAAAGATGATGCTCTTCTAGGTGTAAGGGTGTTGGATATGAGCCGTGTTCTCGCTGGACCCTTCACAGGTATGCTACTGGCAGATATGGGAGCGGATGTAATCAAGCTTGAGATACCAGGAAGAGGCGACGATAGCAGACAGTTTCCTCCATTCAAAGACAATGAATCCATGTACTACGTAAATCTTAACAGAGGAAAGAAGAGCATCACACTCAACCTCAAGACAGATGAAGGAAAAAGCATCTTCAAAGAACTCGTAAAACAAAGCGATATATTATTGGAGAACTTCAGACCGGGCACAATGGAGAAGCTTGGACTCGGATATGGGGAACTGAAGAAGATAAATCCTAGGCTAATCTACTCAGCAATATCTGGGTTTGGCCAGACAGGACCATACAGGCATAGGCCAGGATATGATATCATCGGACAGGCTATGGGTGGGCTCCTCAGTATAACAGGCTGGCCAGATGGACCGCCCACAAGATCAGGAACAGCCATCGGAGATATCCTCAGCAGTCTATTCTGTACTATTGGAGCACTCGCTGCGTTACAGATTAGAAATCAGACAGGCTGCGGTCAATTAGTGGATGTAAGTCTGGTGGACAGCGTATTCGCTGCGCTTGAGAACATACCTCAGGTCTATTACGTGGAAGGACATGTTCCTGAACGAATTGGCAACCGCTACGAGTTCATTTACCCTTATGATACTTTTCAGGTTAAGGATGGCTGGGTCGTAATTGGTATAGCCAATGACAGCCTCTGGGCAAGGTTTCTGAAAGCAACAGGACTTCAGCTGGAGGATGATTCAAGGTTCAAGTCAAATCCGTTGAGGGTGAAAAACCACGCTGACCTCAGGGAGATACTGGAAAAATGGAGCAAAGATAAGACAAAGAACGAGATCTTGGATATATTGGCCGAAGCCGGGGTACCAAGTTGCCCAATATATGATATTAAAGAAGCCTCAGAAGATCCACACATACAAGGGGCCAGACAGATGGTGCAGGAAATTGAACAGCCGGGACTGGGAACAGTAAAGGTTCAGGGAAACCCTATCAAGATGTCTATGACAAATCCCCACCCCAGAGGACCAGCGCCCAGCCTCGGAGGAGACACATACAATGTACTAAAAGATCTGCTCGGTCTTTCTGAAGATAAACTAAATGATCTAAGAGAGAAGAGTGTGATCTGATGTATACTTCCAAGAGTAAGAAGAAGATCGAGGCTATGAACTTGATTACCTCTGAGGCTCGATCATGCCTTGAGTGCAGTCTCGGGGAGAACCGTAAAAACGTAGTTGTGGGTTCAGGAAGCCTTGATGCAGAGATAGTGTTAATCGGTGAAGCTCCTGGCAGGAAGGAGGATGAGTCTGGGCTACCCTTCGTTGGCTCGGCTGGTAAACTACTTGATAGCCTGCTTGAATCCGCTGGGCTCAAGAGAGAGGAAATATTTATAGGGAATATTCTTAAGTGCAGGCCTCCGGGAAACCGCAGACCAAAGAAGTTAGAGATAGAATCATGTGAGCCATATCTTAGACGTCAGCTTGAGATCATCAAACCGAGAATCTTAGCTCCAATGGGTAATAGCGCGTTATCGTATTTTCAATCACGATATGGACTCATGGAGGAGTCCATTGGTGACGCTCATGGTAAAGTCTGTGAAGTTGAATTCCCTTGGGGGATCGTTAAGCTGATCCCTCTCTATCACCCAGCTGCTGCTATCTATAAGCGACAATTGTTGAGTGATTTAGAGAAAGATATGAAGAAACTCGCAAAACTCTGACTACATCTGCTCAGGGGCGTCAATTCCTAGGACGGTCAAGGTGTTTCGCAGAGTGATTCTGGTGGCGTCAACTACTTTGAGCCTCGCCCCCATCAGTCCAGAGGTCTCAGCCCTGATTACATTCTGTGTGGCGTAGAAGCTGTTGAATTTGTCTGCTAGATTGTTGGCGTATGAGGTTAGGTTGGCTGGTTGCAGTTCCTCTGCTGCTCTTTCAAAGGTTTCTGGGAACTGTGCTAGTAGGTTGATGAGTTCTTTTTCTTTTATGGCTTCCAGTGTGGTGTAATCTGGCGCTGGGTTTTCTTCTGCACGTTTTAGGATGTTGCATGTTCTCGCGTGGCTGTACTGGATGAATGGTGCGCTGTTTGTTTCGAAGTCTAGTGCTTTTTTCCAGTCGAATATTACTTGTTTCATGGGGTCTACGCTGAGAAGCGTGTATTTGACGGCTCCATATCCCACCATCTTGGATATGTTTTCTTTCTCGGTCTCCAGTAGATTTGGGTTTCTTTGTTCTACCTCTTCTCTTGCTAGGTCTACGGCTCGGTCCAGTACTTCGTTTAGTGTTACGTATCTTCCGAGTCTTCCGCTCATCTTGACACCAGGGAGTTTGACGAATTCGTACGCATAGTGGAGCTGGTTGTCCCCCATCTTCATTTCGCCTATTGCTGCGAGGGCGATTCTTAGCTGTAGTTGGGCTAGTGTCTGCTCCATGCCTATGACGTTGATTACGCGGTCAGCTATGCCAAACTTGTAGATGCTGTACGCCATATCTCGGAGCGTGTATAGTGTTGTGCCGTCGCTTCTGACCAGAACTAGCCTAGGTATCTCGTGTTCTGGGTGAAGCCCCCAGCGTTCTTTGAGTCCTAGGTCTCTTGCGATCCAGTCGCAGTCCAGTACCTGTGCTCCCATGTCTTGGATTACGTAGCCTGATTTTTTCAGGTGTTCTAGGACTTTTTCGGCTGCGTTGGCCCATACGAGGTCGGATTCGTAGTCGAAGCTGTCGAAGTGGATGCCTAGGTGTCCTAGGCTTTCTTGGAATCCGTTGAGGCAGTATTGGATGAGTGTTCTTACTTCTTTTACTGTTTTTGGGTCGTTGTTTTCGTATCTGGTGTTGAGGGCGACTATTTCCGCTGCTGGGTCTGGGATGTTGGGTAGTTTCTCTGCCATGGTGTCGTAGATTTTTGGGTATCTTTCTCTGAGGGTTTCTGCTGCTTTTTTGTATTCTTCGATTTGTTCTTGGGCTTCGCTTGCTTCGTATATCCAGCCGTTGTCTTCTGCTTCTTTGAGTTCTTTTTTGAGGCGTGTTAATTCGTTTATTACGTTGACTGAGGCGTATATGGTGCCCACCCAGAGTTCAGCTGTGCCTTTGGGTTCTGGTTTGCCCATGAGTTTCCAGCCGTATGTTGCCATGGCGACTTGTCTGCCCATGTCGTTTACTAGGAAGTGGATGATAACGGGGTTGCCTCTTTTTTCTAGTAGGTTGGCTAGACTGTCTCCTAGTATGCTGTTTCGTGCGTTTCCGATGTGGAGGGGGCTGTTTGGATTTGCGCTTGTATGTTCTACCATGATTTTGGTGGGGTGTTTGGTTTTGAGGAATCCATATTCTTTGTCGTGTTGGGTTATTGTTTCGAGTACTAGTTTTGAGTAGTTGCCTGTGTCTGTGTGGAAGTTAATGTAGCCTTGTACTGCTTCTGCTGATGCTATGAGGGTGCTTGTTTCTAGTGGTAGGTTGGCGGTTATGGTTTCTGCTATTTTGTTTGGGGGTTGCCTGAGGGTTTTCGCTAGCTGGAAGCATGTTGGTGTTGAGAGTTCTCCCATTTCTGGTGTGGGTGGTTGTGTGTATTTTGTGTCTGGGAGTTCTGTGTTGGGGTATGCCTTTTGTAGTCCTTGGGTTAGGAGTGTTTGGCATTCTTCTCGTAGCTTTGCGAGGGGGTTCATGTTTGTGTCTCCTTGGGGTTGTTTAGTGTCTGTGGGGGGTTTATAAGTTTGCTACTGGTAATGGTGGGCGGTAACTTGGTGCATTTTTTTTGGTTTAGGGTGTGATGGTGTGTGAGTTGGTGTGAGGGGGTAGTGTTGTGGCGGGCTCGGTGGGATTCGAACCCACGATCTCCGGCTTCGGAGGCCGACGCGTTATCCACTCTGCTACGGGCCCGTGTTGGTATGGGTGTGGTGTGTTTGTTTAAAGGATTGTGGGGAGGTTGGTTATTTTTTTCTTGTAGAGGAGGATGGCGGTGAGTATGCCTAGTATGATGTAGGTGGTTGGGATGGGG
>CAYTVK010000106.1:0-7135 GCA_964441725.1 uncultured Candidatus Bathyarchaeia archaeon
CGTGATGTCCCCGGTGTTCATCCTAAATAAGCTCTCTGAGAAGTTGGGTGGAATCCTTATTACAGCATAGTAATCACCCCGATCCACACCAGCAGCACCATCAGCGTAATTACCCTTAACAAGCTGGACACGTGAGTCTTTAGCAAGCGCATCTTCGATTGAGTTACCGGCTGTAATCTTTATAATTGGCTCGTGTGGTGTAGTGTATCCCCTGTCGAGGTTATCAATCACGACAGGGATGTTCCTGACTTCGCCGCTTAAAGCGAAACCGAATATTAACATTACGAGAGTGGGCATCACGATCAACATGGCCACTGTCCTTCTGTCGTGGCGGATCTGCCGCAGTACTCTGATGGTTACGGTGGCGACTCTTCCGAAGGATGGAGTATTAACCATCTATGGCCACTCCTCCGCTCAACTTTAGAAAAACTTCCTCGATTGTCGGTACACTGTACCTATTCTTGAGTTCCTGAGGTGTACCTTCCTCTATGAGGCGTCCAGCTCGCATCAGCCCGATTCTGTCAGCACGTTCAGCCTCATCCATAATGTGACTAGTGATTACGATTGTCTTACCATTTTTAGCAAGTGACCTGAAGTACTCCCAGAAGAATTGACGGAGCACTGGATCAATACCTACTGTGGCTTCGTCGAAAAAGATTACCTCTGGATCATGGATTAAGGCACAAGCCATGCTAACTCTGCGTTTCATACCACCCGAAAGATCCATAACCTGTGTTTGCTTGAAGTCTTCAAGATTTAATATTCCTAGAAGATCGGATAGCCTTTTGCTTAGCTCTTGTCGAGTCAGGCTGTTCAAACCCGCGAAAAATTCAATGTTCTCCAAGACAGTGAGGTCCTGATAGAGAGAGTACTCTTGCGGCGCAAATCCTAGACGGTGGGCGATCCGGTGTCTATTCTTGGGCTGCTCTAATCCCAGTACCTTGATTGTACCAGATGTCGGGGCTAATACACCAGTCATCATGTTTATGGCAGTTGTCTTACCAGACCCGTTGGCGCCTATGAAGGCGTATATCTCGCCTTTATCCACATGCAACGTTAATGAATCTACAGCTCTTATCTTGTTTCGCTTGTAGACTTTAACCAATGAGTCGACTTCTATCACGGGCACCAATTCAACTACGTACTCCTCATCCAAGTCCGAGGATGTACCGGAGCCATTCCCAGAAGTCGTTCCCGATGGTAGGAGTGGCTTTAACTATATTTATTTGGTAACTGAGCAGTTGCTGGCTTGGGATATTCAGGTTATCGAGGTAACTTATCCTAATACTTATCGTCTTGTCACCTAAATCAGCGTCCACGGGCACGTTAAACTTAACGGTGAAGATGACTGGGCTGTCTGGGTAAATGGTGCCTATGTAGTAGCTGCTCTCAGGAATCACCTGAATATTAGGGTCAGAGATGATGTTTACTGTCGTAAACTGAATCTTGCTCGTTCCTTTAAGGATGAGGCTTGAGTCGATTTTTACTTTGGATGATCCTTGCTTGGCTTCAATGAGTTCTGGGTTCATTATCTCAAAGTCTACAATCTCCCCTATCTGAACCGTAACTGTCTCAGTTGTAGTCCTCAGGGTTCCCTTTTGGTCAAAATATGTTAGCGTCAGCGTCGTGGGGATCTGGGCTGCAGAGGATGAACCGTCTACAAGAACCTTGCATTTTACCTCCTTCGAGTCTCCAGTCTCAATATCGCCTAGGCTGGTAGTTGTTGGACTGAGGGGTCTCAGTATCCCAGCTGCGTCGAGGGTTAAAGTTGCTTTAACGTTATATGAAGGGGCGTCGCTGCAGTCTACCCTCACGTGAACGTTAAATGTTCTTCCGGGGAGGACGACTGTGTTATTTAGGTTTGTGACTGTCAGGATGGGGATCTTAGAGATGAATGGCGAGGTCACTTCAAGGGATAGATTATCGATCTGCCGATAGTTATCGTCAGCTGCACTGGTATACGTGGTTGAAGCTGTGAGAGCATACGAACCAATGGGAGCGCTCTCAAGAACATATACCCGTACTTTAAAACCCCTATGCTCCCCCGATTCAACGGATGCAGCCCTAAGGTTAGCCGCATCTTCGACGGAGAGATACGTTGACGCTGATGATAGCGATAGCGCCAAGTCCGTGATCTCAATCGAGGCAACGTTTGTGATGCCAATTGTAACATTGTTCCAAGAACCACCGACCAGATTCTTTGGGGACGTTGTCAACTCGATCATTGGGAGGAACTGCTGATTTACTACAATGGTGATGGGTACCTGAACAGCAACTATGCCATAGACTGCCCTAAAATACGATAACTGCATCGTAATCAAATAAGCTCCTACCAGGACGCTCTGATCTACCCTCAACATCACGTTATATGATTTAGATTTGCCACTGTCGAGATTGTTGAATACCTTCTGCGAGTCGCCGATTATCGATATTCCGGGAGTAGCGCTCGTTATGATGGCCTCGATCTGTGTTGCATCGTAATCACCGCCGTTATGTATGGTGATGGCTATGTTTCCATGTGTACCAGCGGTGAAGGTTGTGTCCTTTACGGTAACCTCAAGGTGGGGTATGTCGTTGTTAGCGTATGTGGATGTGACCTGCCCCATCATCAAAATGATGATGAGGGTTGTTATTATGATGCTTCTCTTTCCACTCATCTTAATCACCTGTTTTCTATAGGTTAAACCCCATGTACTCAATATATAAAAAAACGTTCATTCATTTATATAGAAATCCTCAACTCAACGAATAATTAGATAATACTAGCTTCATATAACAGGTATATTTTGTGTCTTTATCAGCTGCATACGGGCTTAGATGAATATTGTCACAGCGCCTTCATCGCCCGCAAGATCAATGAAAGTAGCGGCGCCGATAATATCATCACACTGTGGAATAAGGTCCTCCTTGGTTATACCAGATAATTTCATCGTAGGCGAACAGGCATGGAAAATAACGCCCGACTTTTTCGCCATATCAATAAGAGCCTCTAACGACGGCATGCCAATCTTCTTCATCTTTCTCTTCATCATCCAAGTAGCTATAGAGGTCATACCGGGGATCATGCCGATGATGTTTGGGATGCCAAGTGAGGGGTTGCCTACTGGAGATATTTTCAATGCCTTGCTGTTCGTTATTATATCCATTCCCCAGAAAGTGAAGTACAGGTGAACCTCCCAATCCAGAGCAGCAGCCGCTGTGGCCATCATGAATGGAGGGAACGCCATATCGATAGTTCCTTTTGAACAAACGATTAACAGCTTCTTTTTAGCACTCAAATAAATACACAATAACCTATGAAAACGGTGATGGATAAACGTGTATAACCCGATGCACAGATGTGCTTCATGCTAAGAACGCCGGGATTTTCTTTAGCATTCGCATTTTCTGCATATACCATACAGGTCAAATCTATGTCTAGTAATCTTGAATCCTCTTCGCTTGGCGATCTCGAAGATTTCTTTCTCTATGTTATCAATCTTAATGTCAGTTATCTCCCCACAGTTCTCGCACACCATATTAATGTGAATGCTAGTGTTGGGGTCAAATCGGTGGTTATGATTGAAGGCGAGCTCCTGTAACATCTTCAAATTCCTCATGGTGTGAAGCGTGTTATAGACCGTAGAAAGACTGATCGTGGGAACCGTTTCCTTCACCCTATTAAAAACCTGTTCAGCCGTTGGATGATCCTTGCTTCCCAACACCGCCTGAGCTACCGCTATTCTCTGTGGTGTCGCTCTGAAACCATTTCGTCTGAACGCCTCTATTATCCTCTCCTTCTGGTCCATTGCAGTGCCTCCATTCTTAATTAAGAATAACTCTTAAATAGAATCCAATTTAGGTCTTACTTGATTTTAGGAGTATTTCTTATGGAAGAAAGTAAAAAACCAATGATTACTTCAGGCGCTCGAGGCACATCGAACCGGGACTGGTGGCCAAACCAGTTAAACCTGAAGATTCTGCATCAACATTCCAACCTATCCAACCCGATGGGTAAAGAGTACAACTACGCTGAAGAATTCAAAAAACTCGACCTAGAGGCCGTGAAAAAGGACCTCTACAAACTGATGACGGACTCACAGGACTGGTGGCCCGCTGACTATGGCCACTATGGGGGGCTCCTCATCCGTATGGCGTGGCACAGCGCAGGCACATACCGAAAAGGTGATGGCCGTGGTGGCGCCTCCAGAGGCGCACAGCGCCTAGCGCCTATCAACAGTTGGCCCGATAATGCTAACCTCGACAAGGCGCGCCGTATACTTTGGCCAATCAAGCAGAAATATGGCAGAAAAATCTCCTGGGCAGATTTAATGATCCTCGCAGGCAACTGCGCTCTAGAGTCAATGGGCTTTAAGACCTTTGGCTTCGGCGGTGGACGCGAAGACGCGTGGGAGCCAAGTGAGGATACTTACTGGGGATCAGAGCATAAGTGGCTTGGCGATGAGCGTTACACCGGTGACCGAAAACTTGATAATCCCCTCGCCGCCGTGCAGATGGGCTTGATATACGTGAACCCGGAGGGACCAAACGGGAACCCGGACCCCGTTGCGTCGGGCCGCGACGTTAGAGAGACCTTCTCACGCATGGCGATGAACGACGAGGAAACCGTCGCACTCATCGCAGGGGGACACACATTCGGTAAAACCCATGGTGCTGGCAGTGCCTCGCAAGTAGGTCCTGAGCCGGAGGCAGCTGGCATCGAAGAGCAAGGCCTCGGCTGGAAGAGCAGCTTCGGCACCGGCAAGGGAGATGACACGATCACAAGCGGCCTCGAAGGCCCCTGGAAACCGAACCCAACTAAATTTGACATGGGATATTTCGATACGCTGTTCGGTAACGAGTGGGAACTTACAAAGAGCCCCGCAGGCGCCTATCAGTGGAAACCTAAGAATGTAGAAGATAACCTCATGCCAGCCGCCCATGACTCGTCGAAACTGGTTACACCCATGATGACTACAGCGGACATGTCTCTAAGAATGGACCCCATCTATGAGCCCATTTCACGGCGCTTCCATGAGAACCCCGATGAGTTCGCGGATGCGTTTGCTCGGGCATGGTTCAAGCTGACGCACCGGGACATGGGTCCTCGTACACGTTACCTCGGTTCGGAGGTTCCTGATGAAGACCTGATCTGGCAGGACCCGATACCAGCACTGGATCATGAATTAATCGATGAGCAAGACATCAAAGATCTCAAGGAGAAAATACTTGCCTCTGGACTGTCAATCTCTGAACTGGTTTCTACCGCTTGGGCGTCGGCGTCCACGTTCCGTGGCTCCGACAGGCGAGGAGGCGCGAACGGTGCTCGTATCCGTCTTGCACCTCAGAAGGATTGGGAGGTAAACCAGCCAACCCAGCTGAAGAAAGTGCTGAAGGCTCTTGAGGAGACCCAGAAAGAGTTCAACAGCGCGCAGTCGGGTGGGAAGAGGGTTTCTCTAGCTGACTTGATTGTACTGGGTGGATGCGCAGGTGTCGAGAAAGCCGCCAAGAATGCCGGTTACGATTTAACGGTTCCATTTACACCGGGACGAATGGACGCCTCACAGGAGCAGACCGACGTGGAGTCATTCGCAGTACTAGAACCTGTTGCTGATGGGTTCCGTAACTACCAGAAAGCCAATTACGCGGTATCAGCTGAGGAACTGCTGGTTGATCGTGCGCAGCTATTGACGCTTACTGCTCCAGAGATGACGGCTCTCATCGGCGGTATGCGCGTCTTGAACGCCAACTATGGGCGATCCCAGCATGGAGTCTTCACCAAGCAGCCGGAGAAGCTTACTAATGACTTCTTCGTGAATCTACTCGATATGAGCACTGTGTGGAAGGCGACTTCGGATGAGAATGATGTGTTCGAGGGCCGTGATCGTGCGACAGACAAGTTCAAGTGGGCTGGAACTCGTGTAGACCTCATCTTCGGCTCGAACTCACAGCTCAGGGCTGTGGCGGAGGTTTACGCATGTGATGACTCTAAGGAGAAGTTTGTGCATGATTTCACAGCGGCGTGGAACAAGGTAATGAACCTTGACCGCTTCGACCTCGCAAGTTCGTAGCAGGAATTCTTCGACGTACATGTACGTCTTTTTTTATTAAATGAAGGTCATGCGATATAATTGTGTATTTAAATTAACAATTATATTCATCAGGTTGGTTCTCTGTTTCTTTAATCCGTACAGGGAGAAAAGCTCCTAAAGCTAACTAAATAGTTTCATGTAACAATGCGCTTATTCTAATTCTCTTTCTTACGTGGAGGAGCTTACAGTGACTAGTATGTAAGAGAGGTAGAGTAAGAGAATGTTATTAGGTTGGGGGATAAAGCAGTTATTCCTAACACTAAAAGAAGCTACTCAAGCCAGTGTAGTTCTGCTTCTCTACTAACAGTATCATAGAGTGCATAACTTGGTTTACCCTTGAGCCAGGGGAAGGTCTCTCGAAGCAAAGTACCGGGGTTTATGTAGAGTATACCGTCTTTACGCTCGATCTTTGCCTTATGGTCGTGTCCATAGATGAGCACATCAACGTCTGTCTGAGGCTCCTGATACTCATGGCACACTTGAACTCTTTTACCGTCGAGTTCAACGGTTATACCCTCTTTGATTTGTAGATTAAGCCTGTTTTTCTCTGCGAGTAATGGGAAACGATGGTCTCCGATGTTGTTTCCCCATACGCCTATTATTGGGCGTTTTATGGGTTTGTAGTATTCCAACGTGAAGGCTGATACCCAGTCGCCTGAGTGTATGAGTGTATCTATCTTGTGCTCTGTGAACTGTTGTACTGTGGTTTTGAGTTCCTGTATCTGGTCGTGGGTGTCCCCGATGATCCCAATCAACATACCATTAAATAATAATTATTAAATATTTAATAATTAACAATTTAATAAATATGCAGCCTAGAAATCAATTATGCAGATGAAGAAAGCCGTAGAACTACTCCAAATGGTCAGGGAAAGACATGACACAGTAAGTGACCTAATACTATATACAGGAAACCACAGCATCGGCTACCTGCTAAACCAAGCACAAGAATTTGGCTTCCTTGAACAATACAGCGACGGACGTAAAAAACCATACAGACTCACAGAGAAAGGAACAAAGTTCCTAGAACTCATGCGGTAACCTAGTCTATGAAGAGGAAAAAC
>CAYTVK010000107.1:0-7071 GCA_964441725.1 uncultured Candidatus Bathyarchaeia archaeon
ATAGATAATCTAATTTTCGACAAACATTCATTATTATTGATGGTTATGAAGGAAGGATTTCTAGACAGTTATGGCTATAAGATTCATTATGTTCGCTGGGAGGGCAAGGGCCCCAAGGTACTATTGATACACAGTATGGGCGTGGATGGGCACAGCATGGATAAGCTGGCTGAATCCATCAAAGACAAGTACAACATACTAAGCCTCACCATACTGGGCCACGGAGACAGCGACACACCCCACGCGGGCTTACCGTTGAATGAGCACGCCGAGATTATGAGAAACTGTTACAGGCAACTGGAGTTCTACCCCAACGTACTGATTGGTCACAGCGTCGGAGGCATGATGGGAATGATACTCACAGCCGAGCACCCCAACGAGTTTAAAGGACTCGTACTGGTGGATATCGCCCCATTCGAGTCAACCAATAGACCCAGAAGACCCTCTCCACCTGAATACTTTGAGAATGAAACAAAGGCAAGGGAGTGGCTCAAAGAACGATATCCTGGGTTCTCACCCTATTATGTGGAGAACAGACTCAAATACGCATTCAAGCAAGAGGACGGAAAATATTGGCTCAAGCCAACAGGTGATTCAGTACGCGGTGGTCTAGCTATTGATCTTTGGCAATACGTCGAACATATCAAGTGTCCTGTACTGCTGCTGAAAGGCGCTGATAGTGATCTTGTTTCACCTGAGACAAGAAAGAGGATGGAGAAAACGGTCTCTAATCTGGAGATAGTTGTCGTAGAGGGAACAGGTCATATGATTCCTCAAGACGTACCGGATAGATTCAAGGAACTCATCAGAGGATTCCTAGCCAAGATATACAGATAGGGGGAGGGGGGGGTCAATAACAAATCCCAAATCAAGTCCCCAAATCCGAAAACAGCCCCAGAAACGCCTATAATCAGTGCTGATATATGACAAAAAGCGTCATGGTAACGGGAAAAAACGTACCCAATAACCGGGGCTTAAACAGTTCCAGTTACTCAAGGGGTGCTTGGAATGCACCAAAACCGGGTTTTCCAATTACCTGCCCATCCTCGTAAACCACCTCGCCGCGAACAAGAGTCATCACAGGCATTCCCTTGCCCTTAATGCCCTCATATGGGGTGATCTTCTGGATGGTCTGGAGGTTCTCACCCTTGATGTGGAAGGGCATATCCATGTCACAGATGACTATATCGGCGTCAGTTCCCACTATGATGTCGCCTTTCTTTGGGTACAAGCCGTTTATCTGGGCGGGGTTAGAGCTAAAGACCTCAACGAGGCGTTCAATGCTTATCTTATCATTGTTTACAGCGTCCAGCATCAATGGGAGGCTTGTCTCAATAACCACGCCTCCACTCGGAGCATCATAGATGTTCTTCCATCCCTTCTCCTTCTCCTCCTTTGTGTAAGGCGCGTGATCAGAGGCAAGCACATCGATAGTGCCATCGTTCAAGCCCTCCCATAAACGCAGCTGATCATCCTTGCTCCTGAGAGGAGGATCAACCTTCGCGTAGGGACCACGCTCCTCCATGGCATCCCTTGTGAACAACAGATAATTTGTGCTGGTCTCACCGGTAACCGTCTGACCCATAGCCTGAGCCCACTCAAGAATATCAACAGAGCCAGCTGCACTCATATGACATATGTGAAGATGAACATCAGTCTCCGCAGCCAAAGTAATGGTTCTCATAACCGCCTCCGTCTCACAGATAGCCGGTCTAAAGTCACAGTGAGCCAACGGGTCTGTCCTGCCCGACGCTATAGCTTCCTCCATGAACTTGTCAACAAGGTCTCCGTTCTCGGCGTGGACCAGCAGAGGCCTATCTAACTCTCCCAGTAACTGCATATGCTTCAACAGCGTATAGTCGCTAGCCGCAAGCTCCTTAAACCGGGCTATGAGGAAGCTTTTGAATGCAGTAGCACCAGCCTCAGCTAACTCTATGATATCCTCTTTAGGAACCTCTCCAGCTCCACCGATGAAACCAAAGTCAACGAGGCTCTTCCTATTCGCGATGGCCTTCTTCTCCTCAAACGCCTTCAATGTAACAGTGGCTGGAATAGTGTTTGGCATATCAATAACAGTGGTAACCCCACCAGCAGCCGCAGCACGCGTGCCTGACTCAAAGTTCTCCCGCTCAGGGAAACCGGGGTCTCGGAGGTGAACATGCATATCAACCATTCCGGGCAATACCACCTTGCCCTTGGCGTCGATTACTCGATCTGCCTTGGGTTCGCTGCTGTTCATTATCCCTATGATCTTTCCGCCATCAATCACTATGGAGGTCTGGCTGATCCCGGATGGAAGCACAGTCAAACCATTTTTAATCACAATATCTACTGTCAAAGTTATCTACAAGGCTATACTGCCGCTCCGGGGTTAATAGGTTTTCAGAGAAAAAGTTAGAGGGGTATGATGATCTCCGGTCGTAGCGCTCTGGATCTAATGTGTGTGGCACCGTCGATGCATACCAGCTTACCTGATAGTTCCTTGAACTCGTTGAAGGGCTCATCGGGTATGGGGTTCACCCCGAAGCCCTCGGTTAGTATCAGAGTAAGCCCAATATCCTCGCTCCCGGTTACCCCGAGACCGATCTCGTAGCCTAGGAAATATGTGAGATCTTTCTGATCCACGCCACCTACTATGATGCCTTTCACGCCTTGTTTGACTGCTTCACGTAGGGCATCCAGAGTCACTACGCTGCCTCCCACAAGCACTTTTCCATTATGCTCGGGGGTTATCTCGCTGCTGGTTAGCGGCATGTTACCTGACTCCACAGCCATCGTCAATGGTCCATGAGTCTCGCCTCCGACGCCGAACAGCCCATTGTATCTGTATCCATTAGTCTCCACCGTGGCTCCTTCCTCTGGAAATATCTTGACGATCTTCCCCGGAATAAAAGAGAATACCTCGACTGGCACTGGATGGCCTCTAATCATCATCCGGCCAGTGGATGAGGAAAAGCCCTCAATCACACCATCAATAGGAGACCTCGCCATACGTGTCTGACGTCCAAAAAAACTGCGTGCAATAGCGATTACCTCATCCTTCTCCACGCCCTCGCCCTCATGTTTTAGCAGATGATTTTTCACATCCTCGGGGGCCACATTGAGACTCCTGAATAGCCTTAGCTCTTGAAGCTCCTGACTGGGGACAGTTCCTTTTGCGATAACTGTGTCGGGTTCGACTTTTTGGTCTAGTTCAACTAGTACCTCGCCCCTTGTGGGAATCCGTCGATCCTTGACTATGCTAACGGGTTCCATCAGCTTTGCCTCCCAAGTGACTCAAAAGGCAAGAGCCTAACAGTCTGCCTGTATTTCTCAATGGGTCTTCCACGGGTATCCACGATTAACCCCAGTTTTCCCCCCCTTATTTGACGCTTCAACATCTTGCCTCTTCCAGCGCCTACATCCATTTTTACTGGGATGAGGTTTACCTCAAGTGTATCCGAATCTCTCATTGGTACGACGGTTATTTCGCCGTAGCTGAAACTGTGTATGCTCTTTTCTCCATCTGGTTTAATGAACTCCATTCTCAGCGCTTCGCTGCCTTCCTTGAGTTCACCACTGGGAGCTATGCATGTACCTATAAAGTTCAAAGCCCTCATAGCGAACAATTCTAGGGCTGTTTTCTTATCATACTCCAGAAGGTTTCCCAGTGGAGCAGATAGGTTATCAGGGTCGAGGTATAGCTCTGTTACGCCAGTCGGCTGTAACGAGTCTGTGAGTATCATCATGGATTCCTCCACGGTTTGACTCTGGAAAGCGTCTCCCTTGCCCATTATCATGTCGGTCTTCATCATGTTAATGAGTGTAGGCTCTAGTGCTTGGTCAAACATGTCGCTTAGGGTTCTGTCAATCACTACGCCCTTCAGCCGGGATGCGATGATCTTATGTTTGTCAAGCCCGAGGCGAATGGCCTCGCGGCTGATGGCTAACTGTATCTGTCGTTCTTCTGTTGAGAGGTCTTGATGGGGTTTTATCATCATGTTGCCAATGATGTTGCGCACTGTCCTTTCATCCATCCCGGATGGAAGCCACCGCAGCACCTTATCTATTCCAGCCTCATTCACGATATTGCTGATCCCATAGGTCAACCCTATGCCCGCGTTAAGCGAGCGATTGAAGACACCATTATAGACAGAGTAAATGTCGGTAGTGTCTCCACCGATATCAGCGGCGATCAAATTGACTCCGTTATGCTGGGCGTATTCGTAAAGCAGTTTACCTACCATGGCCTGTGAGGGTACGATTCTTTCATCCGTCCATTTGGCTAGCTTCGAGTAACCGGGGCTGTGGATTATCACGTGCTCCATATATGCGTCGTAGATGGATTCTCTCGCCGGTCCAAGGTTCTCCTTGTTGATCAGTGGTCTAACGTTCTCCACCATCTTGAGGGCGTACCCGTTCTTACCCAGAATACTATCCACCTCTTCCTGAATGGAGACATTGCCTGCGTAGATAACGGGAAGATGATACTCCTGCCCGAACCGTGGCTTGATATCACTATCCTTGATGATATCCGCCATCTCAAACACCTGACTCGTGGCGCCTCCATCTGTTCCACCGCTCATCAATAGTATATCTGGCTTCATGGTGCGCATGGTAATAACTTTCTGATAACCAGGTCTATCATCATCTTTGCTGAAGGTATCTATGAGGAGTGCCCCCGCTCCTAGGGCTGCTCTTTGGGCGCTCTCGCCGCTGATGTTCCCGATTACACCGGTTACTATCATATGTAGTCCTCCGCTCGCGTTGCTGCTGCAGAGCAGTTTGACGCTGGGGTCTACTCGGTCTCCTTGAATCAATTTGATGTCTTTCTCTTGCTCGATCTGTTTTATGGCGTCTGCTACGCCGACGGTTACATCCAGTGTGGGTTCATCAACTGTGGTCTTGGTTTTTGTGATTTCAGTGATGTGTTGATCTTGAATGAGTATTGCTTTAGTTACATTACTCGCAATGTCTACCAGGAGGTATTTTGTTTTTTTCTCTTGGTTGCTCATCTTTCTCAATTTTGGGTTGAAGCTTAGAGTTTATATTCACATCGTTTTAATTATAAAACATAGTTTTTATATTAAAACCATCATTTTAATAACAATGGAGATTGAATCAAAAGAACCCCATGTGAAAGAGATCACACGAGAAGGATTCAAACTACTGGAAGACGAGACCAGAAGACGCATAGTATTCATGCTCCGAGACGAGTCACTCAACGTAAAAGAGATCGCCAAAAGACTGCGACTTACTCCTCAAAACATATATCATCACGTAAACAAGCTCCAAGACGCTGGAATCATTCAGCTAAACTACGAGCAGCGAAACGGGCACATAGTAGAGAGCTACTACTCAGTACCAGCGGACACATACATCTACGTCGACGACAGGATAACGGAATCAAGTCTAAGACGTTATATGGATATACTCTTCGGGCTCCAAGAACTGGGAATAGAGATCAAGGCAAGTCTCGAAACTGCTGTAATGCTTGAGGAGATACAGGAAAAGTATCAGGAAACTCTTAGCGACCCTGAAAACAGGCATGAATTTTGTGAGCAATGCAGTTACTCTGGTTTCTTCATGAAGTTTGGCCCGATGAATCCAATGATGCTCAACAGGATATATTGGTACGCTAACCTCATCAGGATGAACGAAGAGGACTTCAATAAATCAGTAGAGAAAATGAGAGAACTCAGAACCTTCCTCAGAGATCAGGTCACCAAGTGATCTTGTAAGGCATCTGGTTCAGACACTTGGCGTCGTTCTCGGTGACGAGAATAATGTCCTCTATGTGTCCCCTGTAGCCTGTATCCGGGTCTACTCGTTGGGGCTCGTAGGTTAATGTCATTCCCGGCTTCAGCGGCTGGTTATCGGTTTCTATTGGTCCGAAGCTAGGCGCATACGGCATCGTGTAGTCGTGCACATCTAATCCGATCTGGTGACCTGTTCTCACTGTCTCGATGAATCCTAGTTCCCTGTTGATCTTGTTTGCGTGTTCAAGCACTTGGTTTCCTGTCATGCCGGGCTTTATCCCTTTGATCCCGTCGATCTGAGCCTGTATCGCCCGATCCATATAGTCTCCCGTGGCTTTCTCCCAAGTTACAGGCCAGTTTCGACCCATGTCGCTGCAGTAACCTGTCTCAACCCTCACACCAACGTCTAGGCTGATGGCGTCGCCGTGTTTCAGATACTCTGTCTTGTTTCCTTTGAGGAAGGCGATGCTGCTGTCGAAGCTGAACTCGTAGGCGCCTAACTCTATCATGTTGGCGTCAAGTTCACGCTTCATATCAGCGACGCTTCTACCGGGGTTAGTCTCCTCTATCAGCATGTGGAAGGCTGCCTCTGTTATCTCGATGGCTCTGCTGATCTCCTCTATCTCATAATCGTCTTTGATGCTCCGTGCTTTGAAGACGATGTCGCTTATGTCGCGTTCAGGTGTAGCTGGTACACCTAACCCTGCTGCTATCCTGTACCACATCTGGGCGCTTACTGTGGAGAGATCGAAGCAAACCTTGTCTTTATTAAACTTCTTTAACGCCTCAAGGGTTCCCTTTATGTGGTGGCCCTTCTCCTGCTTGATGGCTATGACCTCATTGTATTCCCCCGAGTCTCTTACCCTTTGTGCACCCCAGTGAGGCATGACGAGCGTGGTATCACCGTCCGCATCCATCACAAATGTCTGATGCTCATCACCAAGAGCCGCAGGCATCACATAGACGGTGTTACTTGGGTTCTGCCTGATTACCTCGTTGAAGAAAACAGCGGCATCGTAACCCCTCGACTGGACTTGCTTCAGGATTGCCCCGCGTCTTCGCTTGATTGAGTCTCTCTGATTCATAGAATATCTACAGAGAAGAGACAGTGAGAGGGATATGACGTTTACCCCGATTATTCACAGGGTTTTTATCGTTTCCAGAGGAGACATTCAATGTGAACCGAGAAAGCGATAGATCAACCATAAGGGTAATCATTGTATTTCTCGTGATCATTGCAGTGTTTTGGGTTCTGATCGCTAATTTCTTTCAGGCGCCTGAACCCAAGATCGTCTACCTTAACGAGACGAGCATAGAGCCTGTGCTGGATGAG
>CAYTVK010000108.1:0-7051 GCA_964441725.1 uncultured Candidatus Bathyarchaeia archaeon
AGACCCCGGGACTGTATGTGAACCCCAAAATAGCGAACGGAGTTGCGAATAAGGATATGAGAATGAGTCTACGTTTACCGAAGCGTTCAGCGAGCATGGCAAAAGGTATGCTCGTAGTTATCACTATTACCGTTGAGACCGTGTTAATGAGCCCCCAGTCAGACGATGATACATGGATCACGTCCTCCACCGCATAATTCACCATGAAGAGACTGATGAGGCTGATCCCGAACTGGTAGAGGATGCCTAGGAGTATAAGAGCCCAAGTCTGACGAGAAAGAACCCTTATGGTCTCCCTGAAGTCCCTTAGAGTCTCCTTTACCATGTGGCTAGGGATTATGTCGAGTTTATCTGTGACCGGTTTGGTCTCCTCTAAATACCTGTATCTGATATAGGCCGTCACAGATGTAACGATCAAGAGGACCACATAGGCCCACCGTTGGGCTTGGACTACCCCGTATTTATCCATAAATACACCTATCAGATATGGAGAGACTAGCCCGAAGATTGGCGGCACCGTGTTCCATAAGCCATAATTACGCACCCTTTCCTCAGCCCTAGTTGAGTCCGCTAGGAAAGAGTTGAAAGCAGGGTTACGGAAACCTGAAATTATCGCTTCAAATGAGCGGGCAACCAGAAGCCACACCCAGCTTCTCGCAAAGATATAGACGAATGTGTTCAACGCCAGCAGCACTTGTAACCCATAGACCATCTTCTTACGGCTGAGTCTATCCGCTAGGTAACCTCCGAACATGCTGGGAAGCAGAGCCAGAACTGAGCTCACCGACGATATCAGGCCTATGTGAAATGGGCTTCCCCCTAGGTATAACACGTAGAGTCCCCAGAAAGGACCCACCATGCTACCACCGAACATCCACAGGCCTGAGGTTATGGCTAGGATGCCGAGGTTGCTCCTTAGTATGCTCCGCTTCTTAGCCATTGGTCTGTTTACACTTCCGATGAGAACCCTTGTCTTACTACTTCCATTTATTAATGTATTGGAGCCTCCATAAAACGCTACACAGAATCTGGAGGTTCTAAAGCATCACTGCGTTCGTAGTTGACTCAAGAGTCTTTTATTGTGCAGCGTCATAGTTTAATTGAGTTGAAGACTTCTCCCGAATATAACCTCGCATTAAAGCACCCAGAGTTGTCTGTAGAGTAAGCGAAAATAGGTGGGTTCAACCGTGGTGCGGGGGGGGACCCGAACAGGCGTTTACTAGTAAATATTAGTGTTTTTCTCTTAATTATGGATCCATTTCTTAATAGTTTAGTTACAGCAACTAAAAGAGCAAATACCATACGCCCCATTTAACACCTACATCGAATCAAAAAGCAAACTAGAAGGTACCAGCAAAGTAAATCTAATCGGAAAATGCGGAGAAGACTACATTCTACCAGCACCAGTCAACGCAGATAACTGGGAGGTCAACATCATCATCACATCCGAGCTATCAACACAATCAGTACGCATCACAATATACCAAATCATAGGCGAATACCCCCCCTGACATCTCAGCGCAACCATTCGCACCAAGCATGCGTGGCACAGGAACCGCTACACTATCAGTGAGCCTTAACACATCATACGCTTACGTAGTTTTCATCAGGGATGCATACGCGAAGCCATTTACTGGAACATTGGAAGAGAAATGGATAATTAACTAATTCAGGATCATCTATCTAACCCTTTACCCAACAAATTTGAACATATATTTGTTAATGGAGAGTCATTACTCATCCTGAGAACCATTTATGTTGGTACCCCCGAACAAGTACGCTAACCCCATTCAGCGGTATAGAAGCTACATCATACTAACACTGCTAATCATCGCCATCACAGCGGGAAACTACATCCTAAGCGGCGGAGCCAAGAGCAACTGGACCAAGACGACACAGTACGGCTTCACCATACTAACCCCACCAACAGCCAACCTATGGATCACAGGACTCGACGACGATAACGTATTCGACCTCTATGGAAACACAAGAGCCACCACAACCAAAAGCATGCTTGGCTTCAACGACCAAAACAAGGAATTCGCAGTAACATGGACAACCCTATCACAGTCCCAGACACCAGAACGGACACTACAGATACACTACCACTCAGGGGAAGTCAACTCCATCCTCCGAGACAGGGAATTCACCCTAGAAACACAGCCAGCCACAACAGGCACAGTAAACAGACACACCGCAGCCTACCAAATTCATACCATCACCCTAACCATGCCAGACACAGACCAGCCTCTATACGCCAAAGGAATAGCAGTAGGCTGGACATGCACCGAGACGGGAAAAACCTACGTAGCATACGTACTCCACTGGAGCACTGGGCAGCCACCCAACATCAGCGACGCCGAGCTAACCAAATCACTATACGAGTACCTAGACACATTGAAATGCCACTAGCTACTCCCCCAGCTTACGATAATCCCTGCTGAAGAGATGCCAAGCTACCACGCTAACCACGAAAACAATCAACAACACCAAAAACCCAGTGACTATGTAGATGATTGTGCTCGGCTGCATACCCAAACATACCAGTCGCCCAATAATACTCTTCCCCAAAGCCATAAGTTAAAACCAGAACCACCAATACACCTACGTTGAAGCCCAGAATACCACCAGCCCTATTCCTATTCTTCCTCAGCCCAATCATAGGAGAACTACTATCAGGCAGCGCCCCACCAGCCGAGTTCTTCACCTCATTCGGCTTCACCATCATCACCCTACTATACGGAGGAGGCGCAGTGATCACAAGAGAACTCAAGACAAGGTGGTGCAAAGGAGTAGGCACCACCCTCCTGCTGGGGGCAGCCTACGGCGTACTGGAGGAAGGCTTGATGATCGCCAGCTTCCAGAACCCAAATCACCTTGATCTCGGGGTACTCGGCGTATTCGGCAGATGGCTGGGCGTAAACTGGGTCTGGGCAACGGAACTCACCATGTACCACAGCATAATAAGCATAACAATACCCATACTACTGACAGAGTACATCTACCCCGCCCAGAAAAACAAGCAATGGCTCACAGGTCGATGGAAAACCATACTACACACACTATTCATAGCAGACGTAACCATAGGCTTCGTGCTCTTCACCCAGTTCAACCACTTCACCCCACCACTACCCCAGTACACCCTCTTCATCGCAGCCTTCCTCGCGCTAATCTACGCAGCCTACAGGCTCCCAGCCGACTGGGCGCGCAGAGGCACCAAGCCCATGCGAGCCCCAAGGTACTACTTTGCTCTAACATTCCTCGGATCAATCGCTATGGGTTTCATTTTTTGGGTGCTCCCAGCGAACCTCTCATTCACGGGCGCATCAATAGTTGTGATCCTCCTCGGAGTAACACTCCAACTGGGTTTACTCAGACACCTAGTGGGCTACGACTGGCACACAGCCACGAGGCTCCACTACCACAGGCTCATATCAGGCAGCCTCACGGTGTTCATATTATTCAGCTACCTACAAGAACTAGACCAGAACAGACCCGACAACACCGCGGGCATGGCAGTAGTGGGCACAATCTTCCTCATTGGGCTCATATTAGCTGGGCGAAAAAAACCGGAAAACACTCAATAAGTAAGCCTAGCCAAACAAATCTACCGCATCCAAGTTAAAAGATTCAGCCAAAACATATCCTATTTCACAAAAACAATTAAATAATTGATAAGGGCAATTCAGGCAGTTAGGAGTGTCAAAGATTGAGTGCAGTACCCACAGTATTTGAGCAGAACGCCCTCCACGCCATAGTCCTAGTAGCAATAGGCGCACTGCTCTACGCAGTACTACTTGCAAGACAAGTATTAGGAGAACCCAAAGGAGAAGGAAAAACAATAGAGATATGGACAGGCATAAAGGACGGCGCCAACGCCTACCTCACACGCCAATTCAAGTCCATACTACTACTGGTAGGCGTACTAGCCCTAGTACTATACGCAGCAGCCACAGTAAGCAACAACCCCTTCGACATCGCCCTAGGCAGAGCACTAGCCTTCCTCATGGGAGTCCTCTTCTCAGGATCAGTAGGATACCTAGGCATGAACATGGCCGTACAGGGAAACATCAGGACGGTCGAGAAGGCAGGTGTCAGCTTCAAAGAAGCCCTCAAGGTCGCCTACCACTCAGGCACCGTTACTGGGATGCTCACAGACGGACTAGGCCTCCTCGGGGGAACACTCATATTCATCATATATCTCCGCAGAGCACCCGACGTACTCCTAGGGTTCGGATTCGGAGGAACCCTGCTCGCCCTCTTCATGCGTGTAGGCGGAGGAATCTACACAAAGGCAGCCGACGTAGGCGCAGACCTCGTTGGCAAAGTAGAGGCAGGGATACCCGAAGACGACCCAAGAAACGCCGCGGTAATCGCGGACCTTGTAGGAGACAACGTCGGAGACTGCGCAGGGATGGCAGCGGACATCTTTGAGTCATACGAGGTAACCATGGTATCATCCATGCTTCTGGGCCTCGCAATACTACCATTCAACTACAAGTGGATCGTCTTCCCGCTGCTCGTAAGAGCCATCGGCGTCATAAGCACCATCATCGGAACCTACTCGGTTTCCATGTGGCCAGACAGCTGGACAAAGGGAAACGCATTCAAGGCAATGGACCTCTCATATGACCTTTCATCAGTCATATCCATAGCAAGCTTCTTCATACTAGCCCACTTCTACGTCGGAGACATCAGAGTCTTCTACGCGACAACCACGGGAATACTGCTAGCTATAAGCTTCAACAAACTCACAGACCACTTCACAAGCCCCGACAAGAAACCAGTAGACGACATCGCCCGCTCAGCCCACATGGGCCCAGCCTCAGTAATCCTCAACGGACTAGCGCTGGGATTCGAGAGCACGGTCTGGGTACTGATAGTCATAGCAGCAGCCGTGGTGGTATCCATCATGGTCTTCACGGGAGCTAGCCCAATCATGGCCATGTACGGCGTAGCCCTCGCAGGCATCGGAATGCTCACCCTCACAGGCAACAACGTATCAATGGACAGCTTCGGCCCCATCGCAGACAACGCAGGGGGAATAGCGGAGCTAAGCGGAGCAAGCGACGAAGTTAAACAGACACTGGCAGACCTAGACGCAGCGGGCAACACAACAAAAGCAGTAACCAAATCAGTCGCAATCGCCTCAGCAGTCATCGCCGGCATCAGCCTGTTCGCTAGCTACGCGGAGACCATCGGCGGAGGACAAGCCATCTCACTAGACATCGCTACACCAATCATATTCGTCGGCCTACTCATAGGAGGCGCACTGCCCTTTCTCTTCAGCTCAGTCTCAATACTGAGCGTAAGCAGGAGCGCAGGCATCGTCATCGAGGAGGTAAGAACCCAGTTCAAGATACCCGGCGTCATGGAGGGAACAGTAAAACCAGACTACGCGAAAGTCGTCTCGGTGGTAACATCAGCAGCCCAACGAGAGCTAGTAAGCCTAGCCCTACTCGGCATACTATCACCCATCCTCATAGGAGTACTGCTAGGCGAACTCGCCCTAGGAGCAGCCCTCGCAGGGGTAATACTCACTGGTCAGCTACTCGCTGTCTTCATGTCCAACTCAGGCGCAGCCTGGGATAACGCCAAGAAGAAGATCGAGGACGGGTTCTACGGAGGAAAAGGATCAGAGGAGCACAAGGCGGCAGTCGTCTGTGACACAGTGGGAGACCCACTGAAGGACACAGCGGGGCCAGCCATCAACCCCCTCATCAAGATCATCAACCTGGTGAGCCTACTCTTCGTACCAGTGATCATACAGATCAGGGCGAACACCACCTACGCGGCAGTCACAGTCATCATACTGGTTGCGGTTCTCGCCTACGCATTCCTCAGAAGCAAGAGAGATGTAAAGATCGAGTAACCCTCGCTCCCGCCCATTTTTATACCCTTTATACCAGAACCAACCGCCACGTTTTACCACTCATACAGAGCACTTCCAATTCGTTTAATCTATAAATAACCAAACAGATAATTAACCTAAAAGGAAGGAAAAAACATGAGCACAAAAGAGATCACGAGCCACCACATATACGGAACAGACATACAGCAAATAGTAAACAAGATGAAAGAACTCTCCAATGAGCTAGAGGAAAAGGCAAAAAAAATTGGCATCGAAGACAAAACAGTCCTAAGAAAAAACCCCGATATAGTAAACCTATGGCGCAAACTCTGCGTACTCCACATGAGAAGCCTATTGATCTGCGAAGAAATAGGGTACAGCGACAACGCTTGCCTGTATATCAAGCAGCCACAGGTATGCCAGACGGTGCTGGGAATCCCACAGGAAGAGACCTGCTGCGGAAGATTCTTCGGACTGGAACAAACAGTCCAATAAACATTTTTCATCAAACACCGGTGCAAATTTCATAACATGCAACAAACCCACTAGTATACAGATATAATATGCCGCAAGCCCTCAAAGACCTCAAGATAATCGACCTCACACAGCACCTCGCAGGCCCCTTCTGCACAATGCTCCTAGCAGACATGGGAGCCACCGTCTACAAGATAGAGCCAAACTGGGGAGACGCATCAAGAACATCACTCCAATACCCCACAGTGGAAAACCGGAACAGCTACTATATGCACGTGAACCGAAACAAGAAGAGTATAGTACTGGACCTGAAATCACAGAAAGGAGTAGAGGCACTCAAGAGACTCGTCAAAGAATCCGACGTTGTGGTGGAGAATTTCAGACCCGGAGTCATGGACAGACTCGGCCTCGGATACGACGCCCTATGCGAGACAAACCCAGGCATCATATACGCATCCATATCCGGCTTCGGGCAGACAGGCCCATACGTGACACGCCCATCCTTCGACATCATCGCCCAAGCCATGAGCGGATGGATGTGGCTAAACAGCAGAGAGAAGAGAGGACTCAACAGCGAGGCATCATTCACATTAAGCTGCCTCGCAGGCAGCCCCGGCGACACCGTGCCGGGACTCTTCTGCGCCTTAAGCATACTGGCAGCATTAAGATACAGGGACACATCTGGAAGAGGTCAGAGAATAGACATCGCCCAGACCGACGCCCTCA
>CAYTVK010000109.1:0-6987 GCA_964441725.1 uncultured Candidatus Bathyarchaeia archaeon
CGAGAGACAGATAACCCACCTCAATCAGGACTTGTTAAACGAAGTGCAGCTTCAGAAAGCCACTCGCTTCAGCTTCACCCAGAAGGATGGAGCAGAGGTGGAGGGCTGGCTGCTGAAACCCGTCAACTGGAAGATGGATGAGGTCTACCCTGCTGTTGTTGATATCCACGGAGGCCCAAAGAGCAAGTACGGTGACAGCCTCATGTACGAGCACCAGCTGTACGCCTCAAACGGGTACGTGGTGATCTACATAAACATCCGCGGAAGCGGTGGATATGGACAAGAATTCGGGGACATACGTGGAGAGTGGGGTATCTGGGACTACGAGGATCTGATGCGCGGAGTAAAGACAGCGTTAGATCTCTGTCCTTGGATCGATAAAAAACGTCTAGGCGTAACGGGTCTTAGCTACGGCGGCTTCATGACAAACTGGGTCATAACCCACAGTGACATGTTCAAGACAGCCATAAGCCAGAACAGCATCAGCAGCTGGACCGCCTTCTTCGGCACAAGCGACATCGGGTTCCACTTCACGCCAGAACAGATAGGCGGCAACCCTTGGAGCAACCTAGACACTTACATCGAGAAGAGCCCAATCACTTATGCGAATCAGGTGGATACCCCTGTATTGTTCATCCACAGCTGGAACGATTACAGGTGCTGGATAGATCAAAGCATCGAGTTCTTCACAGCCCTAAAGTATCTGGGTAAGGAGACAGAGCTCGCCATGTTCATGGAAGGTCCCCACACTTTTAGGTCGGTTGCTAGGCCGAGTCTGCGGAAGCGTCGATACCAGATGCTTGTTGACTGGTTCGACAAGTACCTCAAAAACTAGCTTCTTTTCTTAATTGTTATATCCGTTACGCGTCTAGGTTATTCCCTAGGAATGGTCTTCATGAGTAAATATGGATCACAGAGCATGGTCAACAAACTGAGACGGGTGCTTGTTAAGCGCCCAGACGAGTTCTTCGCAGTAGAAGACTATGAGAAGTGGCACTACACTGGGCCGCTTGATCTCGTTGAAGCCCAGAGGGAACATGACGTCTTCACTGATATCATGAAGAAACAGGGCATAGAGGTGCTTTACCACCCTGAGCCTCAGCCAGACCACGCTGACTCAATATTCACATATGATCCAGCGATAATCACAGATGAAGGCGCGATAGTATTTCAGATGGGGAAAAAGCTGCGCAGAGGGGAGGAAAATCCCATGGAGCGCAGGCTCAGGGAGCTGGATATCCCGGTTCATTACAGGATACACGGGTCAGCTACTGTT
This sequence comes from uncultured Candidatus Bathyarchaeia archaeon, assembly GCA_964441725.1. Taxonomy (GTDB): domain Archaea; phylum Thermoproteota; class Bathyarchaeia; order TCS64; family TCS64; genus RBG-16-57-9. Next base: position 1,277 of record CAYTVK010000109.1, read on the forward strand.
GAGGGCGGAGACACCCTGTGGCTGGATGAGGATACCATGGCTATTGGCCAGGGATTCAGGGCAAACAAGGAGGGTTTAGCCCAGATGAAGGAAGCGTTGACACCAATAGGAGTAGAGGTTATTCCAGTGGACCTACCCTACTTCTACGGCCCAGAAGCGTGTCTTCACTTGATGAGTCTAATCAGCTTCGCTGATCATGATCTTGCAGTCATCTATTCGCCTCTTATGCCGGTTCCCTTCTGGAAGCTGCTGAGAGATCGAGGCGTCGATATGATCGATGTATCGGAGTCTGAGTTTAACAAGATGGGAACCAACATCCTCGCATTGAGTCCGCGAGACATAATGATTCTTGACTGCACCCCTGAGGTCCAGAGCAGATTAGAGGAAGCGGGATGCAGGGTCCATACCTACAAGGGTGTGGAGATCAGCCTCAAAACAGAAGGTGGGCCAACCTGTCTGACTCGTCCCATACTGAGGGAGTGAGAGCCATGAACAGCGTAGAGCAGAAGATACTGGATACAATAGACTATGATGAGATGATCAAATACCTCTGTGAAATAATCTCGATACCAAGCATCACTGGCGACGAGAAAAACGCACAAGAAAACATAGCGACTAAACTGGATTCAATCGGCATGGCTGTTGACAAGTGGAGTATAGACCTAGAGGAACTCAGCGAACACCCCGACTACAGTATGGAGGTGGAGCGCAGCGAGGCAATCGGAGTAGTAGGTGTACTTGGTGAAGACGCTGGCGGAAAATCACTGATACTGAACGGTCACATCGACGTTGTCTCACCCGGTGATGAGTCCAACTGGGAGAACCCGCCATGGATGGGAACAAGAACCAACGATAAACTCATGGGCAGGGGCTCAGTAGACATGAAGGGCGGCCTAACATGTGCCATCTACGCTGTGAAAGCCATACAGAACGCAGGGGTAAAGCTCAAGGGACAGGTAATAATCGAGAGCGTAGTGGGAGAAGAAGACGGCGGAGTAGGAGCACTTGCGACGACGCTGAGAGGATACTCTGCTGATGGAGCCGTCATTATGGAGCCTACGGAGCTAAAGATAGTGCCAGCTCAGGCTGGGGCGCTCTGCTTCAGGATTAAAATTCACGGTTTATCTGCGCACGCCTGCGTCAGAGATGAGGGAGTCAGCGCTCTTGAGAAGTTCATTCCATTGCACAATGCCTTGATTGAGCTTGAGAAGCGGAGAAACCAGCGTGTAAATGATCCACTGTATTCTGCATATGATCTTCCCATACCTCTTAACATGGGTAAGGTTCAGTGCGGTAACTGGCCTTCAACGGTCCCCGAGAGCCTCGTATTGGAGGGAAGATACGGCGTAGCCGTTGATGAGGATGTCGAGGCGGCTAAAGAGGAATTCATGGATACTCTCAGAGATGTGGTTGAGGCTGATCCTTGGCTGAGGGAGCATCCACCGGAGATGGAGTGGTGGGGTGGACAATTCAAACCAGCAAAAGTGGATGTAATGAACCCCATTGTAGAGACAGTTAAGACGGCCTACATGGACACGATGGGACAAACTCCTACACTGGAGGGAGTAACATATGGCTCAGATATGAGGCACCTCGTTAATGTCGGTAACACCCCGACGGTGTTGTTCGGTCCAGGAGATGTACGTGACTGTCACAGACCAAACGAGGCCGTGCTAATAAAGGACCTTTTTACCACAGTGAGGGTTCTCGCTTTAACTATTCTACGGTTCTGCGAATATTAGCTACTTTTTTCATCTTGTGAGTTTTTCTTAGATTTGTATTCTTCTAGTTTTTTCTTATAATAGTACATTGTTGGTTCAGATGGCTCCTCACCGTTTTCGAGAGATGATTTGTTTAAAGATCTACCTGTACCCCAGGTTAGTATCCCGAACAGTTTGTCTGGTAGGTCTTTCCAGTCCCATGAATTGTATATGTATTGTCTTGTGGATAGCTTACTTGGCTTGAAGTTTGTCCAAGCATAGATTCCGATGAGTATGGCGCCGGTTAACATGTAGAAATATATCCTGTTCCATAAGAGGATCTGGTTCCCGGTAGCTGTCTGTGTTAGTCTGATGAGGTATCCTGCACCCATGAGATAAAGACCGATAAATAATACGAGGCACGCAAAACTCGTTGATACACCTCTGTTATGTATCATCAAGTAAAGATAACAGAGTCTCCCTATTTATTCTATGTGAAAACCTATATCATCCCCGCCATATTCATGGGCTGTGCCTGTGAAGGGAACTTACTGCCTCTGTATAGAGAACCATAAAGAATACATTATCAGGGTAGGTGCGCTTGGGGAAATCGAGTTCACCAAAGGCTTGTATGTTTATGTGGGCTCTGCTTTGAACAGCCTCCTGCCTCGTCTTACTCGTCACTTGAAGACAAGCAGGGGGGAGCATCATGTTACTCATTGGCACATCGATTATTTTCTCAGAGAACCATCAACAGATATCAAAACAATCTACATCATCGAGACCGATGAGCGGTTAGAATGCAGTATAGCGGAGCAGGTAAGAGAACACGGTATGCCCGTATCTGGCTTCGGGTGCAGTGACTGTAAATGCGTCAGTCACTTATACAGGGTTGATAACTTTGAGTTTCTGGAAAAAATAGGGATGAAAAAATGGTTTTAGAGGCTTTCTTCAACTTCTTGAATCAAGGGTATAGCTAACTCGCTGATAGTTACCCCTGTACACCACGGCATCAACGCTGCTGCCTGAATCTCCTTCTTGGATATTCCTGCTTTGAACGCCTCCCTTACGAAGTGGCTGAGAGCCACAGGGTCGCGTGTTGTGCTGTAGATTGCTATCCTTATGAGGAAAGCTGTCTTCTGGTCGAGTACTCCGTCTATGTTTAATGCCTCAGACATCTTCATCCATGCTTCGGCTACTTTTGGCGTCTCTTTGCTGAATATTTCCCATACATTCTTCGATGGCATAAGAATCAGGCTGTATTGTGATCTATATACATTTAATGCTTGACCATGACTTAATTTATAAGAGATTAACATACAGGGATGGTAGCCCATAGGGGGAGCAAAAAATAGGAAACAAATTCATTGAGGACATCGATTCAGTAATCAAGAAATTTGAGGACGAGCTCTCCCCAGACGAATACGCAAAAATCATCAAGCTACGCGATGACCTCGTTGAGAAAAATCAGAAGAGACAAGTAAAGATCAATCACAGCGTCATGGAGATTATCTGCGCCAAATACCTCGTCAATAACGGCTTCGAGGTAGACATAGAGCACGAGCTGAACACCTTAAGCACAGACATCTACGCCAAGAAGGGCTACGGTAGCCTCATCGTGGAGGTAGAGACAGGCTTCGTGCCACCCGACCACGCACTTGACCCCATGATGTATCTGAAGGCTAGGGTTGCCAGTAAGATCACCCGCTACAGTGCATACGCGAATAAATTCATCCTAGCCACTACACCTTACTATATTATGCAGGTTCCATCAAGCCTCATCAAACCACCTCGTTTCAGGACGCCTGAGGAAGTAGATTATCTGAAGGGCCTCTGTGATATGTATTATAGTAATCCTCCTGTGAGCTTGGAGGAGATCAGGAACGCTAGACTGCACAGCATCTACGTTGTCGATGTGGATGATACCAGCATATGTGAGTGGGAAGTTAACGAGTATATGGGAAAAGCGGCGCTTTGGGCTATCTAGGCAAGGTTTAAAACAAAGCGTCTAGCATATGGGAGAGATTAGATTGGAAATAGCCAGTAGTTTTTTGGTAGTAGGATTGCTAATGACCTTAGCTGGTGTTATTCTAATCTATAAGAGCTTAAGGGCTAGTCCTCATGAAATCGCTGAGGATAATGATGGGGTAAGATACATTGGACCCATCCCAATTGTGGTTAATGGTGGGCGCCGATGGATACTGGCTGCCCTGATAATCACGAGCGTACTCATTGTTTACCTCATAACTAAGTCGTTTTATCCGGAAATACTTGGGGGAGTGTTCGGTGGATAGGAAATGTGGAATCTGTGGACGTAGCGGTGCGGATATTCTGTGCAGTAAATGCGGCACATTCATCTGCGAGAGATGCTACGACCCAGAGACAGATACCTGTGTAAAGTGCAGTGGAAAGTATCACAAGAAGATGTCAGGTGAAAAACAGTTACTCTACCTCGTCGGTGGGGCATTACTTGTAATGATGGGGCTCTTTGTGACCTCATTTGCGTTCATTCCATTATCGGGAGCCAAGATAGTTGTCTTCCCGTTGATGTTTGAGAACGTCAGCGGAGTAACCGCAGTCTTGATGAGCCTCATGTTTTTCAGCATGTTCGCCGCAGCCTCTCTACTGCCCTTCTATCTGACGATGAGAAAGAACAGTCTCTATGGCTGGGATGAGGGGATTTACACGCTGCAGGAGAGCCACGCTTTAGGGAGCAACGTAACGGAGACTATTGAGTATATTATCACCACCGAGATACCTGATAAGCTGAAGGAGACCATCTACATCGAGGACAACCTAGACGAGGTTGTGCTGCGCAGCGAGAAAGATCCCGCCTTCATAAAGGCATACAATATCCCGGATAGCTTCATCATCGAATCCGTAGAGTCAGCCTACGAGGACAGCTTCCTACTGCTCAAGATCAAGCTGACGCGTGATTAGGACAAGTTTTTATCCATTCAATCATCTAGGCTCTCGATAAGGATGCCCAAGGTATACAAGCTTGAAGATTACAGTCCAGAGTTGAAGGATGTCGCGCTAATCGTTGGAGACGGCTTATGCAGCAACATATACGTGATTGGCAGAGAGGAAGCCACCATCGTAGACACCGGCGTCGGGAACAGGGCTAACCCTATTTTTCCCCAGTTAGCCGAGTTAGGGGTTCAGCCTGAAAACATCAAACAGGTGATCCTGACTCATGCGCATCATGATCACGCTATGGGTGCTTTCCTCATACTGGAACGTGCACATCCAAAGATATTCGTCCACGAGAAAGACACTCAATATATAGCATCTAACTTCGGAGACGCTCTCGTGAAGGTAAACGAGGGTGATGTAATTGACACTCCTATAGGTCCTTTCACTGTATACTGGACACCGGGACATACCAGCGGCAGCATGAGTCTGTACAACAAAGAGCACAAGATACTCATCAGCGGAGACACTGTCTTCCCAGACGGCAACTATGGCAGATATGATGGGGAGAACGGCAGCCTTGAGGCGATGATTGGTTCTTTGAAGAAGCTCACCGAACTGGACTGCGAAATAATGCTTCCGGGGCACGGTTCACCGGTGTTTCTCGACGCAAATAGCCACATTGAGCTAAGCTATAATCAGGCAGCTAGACCACGATAAACGCTTACAGGCATTTTCATCTATTCCCCTTCTACAGAGACCTAGGTCTGTTTTATATCAGGTTAAACCTTGGAGGTGCATGGTAGCCCAAGGTGATGCAGAATGAACGAGTTAGAGCGACTGGAGAAACAGGCAGATGTCTTGATGCGTCACATTGAGGTAAATAGCAAGAAGATACGGCAGCAAAAGATCAAAGATAACCTCTGGGACCTGAGGCGAATGGAGGCTACGTTAAGGATTATGCACGAGTTAAACGACCTAGCCATGTTGATCAACGAGCTATGGGAGCACCCTGATAGAGCAATCATCCTGGAAGGACGCTGAAACATTCGCTCAATCAGCTGAATTTATTTTCATAATGTTTTTCCATAAGGCACT
>CAYTVK010000110.1:0-6980 GCA_964441725.1 uncultured Candidatus Bathyarchaeia archaeon
ATTTGCAGGAATACCCATTACGAGTTTGTTCTATCGCTATGGTTACCCTGATTTGATCGGATTCTTTACGACTCTTATAGTGTTTTTCTTCGTAATCTATGTTGAAGGCATGAAAGTAGAGATACCCATCAGTCACAGCAGCTACAGAGGCTACAGGAGCAGAATGCCAATCAAACTACTCTACGTAAGCAACATTCCAGTAATTCTAGCATACGCGATGTTCGCCAACTTCCAATTAATTGGACAATTCGTATGGACACGCTGGAATCAGAACAACAGCAACTTTTACCTCAACATGTTTGGGATGTATAACCAGACAGCTCAAGGAACCTCACCCATAGGAGGAGTAAGCTACTTTACAAGTAGCCCAAACAATCTGAGTGGAGTAATGGCAGACCCAGTTAGAGCCATCCTATATCTGTTAATCGTTGTAACTTTCTGTGTTCTCTTCAGTATCACGTGGCTTGAGATAGGTGGACTAGGAGCAGATCAAATGGCAGACCAGCTGCTGGACTCCGGTATGCAGATATCAGGGTTTAGAAGAAGCAGAAAACCACTGGAAAAGCTATTGAACAGATATATTCCCACAATCACTGTGATCGGCGGCCTTATAATCGGATTACTTGCCGCACTCAGTGATTTCTTCGGCGTATTCGGTTCAGGCATGGGTGCTTTACTGGCAGTTAGCATACTATATCAGTACTACCAGACAATGGTACAGGAACAAGTAGAGGACTTATACCCGTTCCTGAGGGGAGCTTTCAGCTAACTCCTAACCATTTTATCTCTCTTTATTCATATCTTCTTATTATGACCATCAAGCTATACAATGAAGACCATTACCTAAGTGAATTCGATGCAAAAGTTATCAGCATAGAAGGAAGCCTCGTTGAATTGGATCAAACAACATTTTACGCTGAGTCTGGAGGTCAGAGCGGGGATACAGGGACTTTGAACGAAGAAAAGGTAGTCTATACCAAATATATTGATGATAAGCTTGTGCATGTTATGGATAAGGAACCCACGTTCAACGTTGGCGATACGGTTCACGGGATCATTGACTGGGATCGACGCTATAGGATTATGAAGCTTCACAGTGCCAGCCATATGATGGAGTATTATCTATGGAAACACTTTGGTTACATGAAACGTACAGGCAGCAATGTGGATGATAAGAAAGATAGAGCCGACTACGAAAACGAAGAAAGGCTCGACCCAGAAACACTGAACATAGTAGAGGAAGACACCAATAAATTCCTCACAGGAGGACACCTTATAATCATAACAGTAGACGATAAAGGAATACGCACATGGAGATGCGGACCGGTTGAGATGCACTGCGCAGGAACCCATGTGAAAAACACACGCGAAATAGGTCTGATTAATCTAAAACGTAAGAATCCGGGTAGAGGCGAGGAACGGGTAGAAACCAGTCTCAGAGAGTAAGACTTTATTCATAGAAGACACTCTTACCTGCCTATGTTCCAGCCACCACGAGGTACACGGGACTATCTCCCCGAAGACCAGATGAAGAAAAACTGGGTAATCGACCAGGTACGAGAAGTATACGAGGCATACGGATATGAGCCCCTAGGTACACCTGCGTTTGAGTATCTTGATATGCTTCAGATAAAGAGCGGGGATGATATTATTGACCAGATATATGCTTTCAAGGATAAATCCGACAGAGAACTTGCGCTTCGTTTTGAGATGACGGCAAGCACTGTCAGAGTGGTGGCCTCACATCGGGACCTTGTGCTCCCCTTTAAACGATATGCAATTGGCCCTGTTTGGCGCTATGAGCGTCCAAGCGAGAAACGGTTCAGGGAGTTTTGGCAGGCAGATGTAGACATCTTTGGAGTAGAGGATAGTATAGCTGATGCTGAAGTGCTTAGTGCAGCTGTTGATGCTCTCACCAAGATCGGCTTTGATAGTTACATCATTAATGTAAACGATCGAAGAATATTGAAGAGTATTATTGCCTTGGCGGGTATCCCTGAGGAGAAGAGTCTTGACGCTTTTAGAGCAGTGGATAAGTTGTCCAAGATAGGCCAAGATGGGGTTATTGAGGAGCTTCGAGGTATCGCCCCATATGATGAAGCTAGTATTAAGCTTCTTGACATGCTGAATTTGAAAGGTGACCCCATTGAGATTCTGTCTAGAGCAAAGAAGATGCTTCAAGACTACCCAGAAGGAATCAAAGGCTGCGAAGCACTAACAAAGCTATACGAATACGCGAAGGGATTTGGCTATGCAGAATACATCACAGTAGACCTCAGCCTAGCACGAGGGTTAGACTACTATACTGGCCCAGTGTTTGAGGTAATAGCTAAAGGGTTCGAGGATTATGGCAGCATAGCAGGAGGTGGAAGATATGATGAGGTAGTTGAATTATTCGGAGGGTCTCCCACTTACGCTACTGGTGTTAGCTTCGGTATTGATCGATTAACTCCCATCTTAGAGGAAAAGGGGGCTTTCAATGATATGCATCTCGGAGCTAATGTCTATGTTGCTCCTGTTAATCAGGATGTACTGATTGAGGCGATTAAAGTTACTCAAATGTTGAGAAGTAATGGTATTTCGACGGTAGTTGACATGATGAGTAGGCGATTGGGGAAGCAGTTTGAGTACGCCGACAAGAAGAACATACCTAACGTTGTCATTGTTGGTGAGAGAGAGCTAGCTGAGCAATCGGTCACTATCCGAGACATGAAAACAGGGGATCAGAGAAAAGTAGGGATCGATAAACTGGTTGAAGCCCTAGGCTAGAGGTCTTTTTCCTCTATCCCATAATACACTATTTCTCCTCTACGATCCACCACTGCTATTTTCATACTCATTGAATTTTGTTCAACTGCTTCAAGTTCATCCAGTAGTGTGTCTATTTTTTCTGGTTTGCCTTCTGAAATTATTCTTAGTTGATATGCTGGTGGCTTACTGCCGTAGTCTCCACGTTCATAAACCCTAAACTCTTGAGCATTCAATTCTACTATAAAACCCCGTGTTCTGAGGTCTTTGTAAACTATAAAGCTTGTCCATATACCGGGTTCATCTCGTGTTAATCTATGCAGAAGTTCTTGGAAATTGAGTGTTAAATTAGACTCTTCATCTACTACTATTATTTTACCCCGTTCAACGTTGTAGAGAGTTTCAACGCCTCTTAGGTAATGATTCTTGTTTCGCCTATATCCATAGCCATCCTGGTATAGACTGTCTGCTTCTGCCTGTGTAGGTACAATTATTTCTCTATTGGTATAAACAGCGGTGAATGGCTCCATCACTCATCATGTGAAGCTAAGCGTGATAATTGTATCGATCAGACCAGTTTCACTCTACATCTTTACGCATAATACCCCTAGGGTAAATGAATTAGAAATATATCCAAAAAATAAGATACGATAGATTACCATAACAATTATTGATGAATCAAGCTACTCTGTATCAGGTTGTCGTATAGATTCCTCGTAATTACAGAGAAACCAAGCTCAGCAAGAAAAATAGCATATGCATTAGACGACTCTGGGTCCCCACGGTCAGCGAAGTATGGTAAGGTTAGTTTCTATTTAGCGTCTCGTGGTAACGATGAGCTTGTTGTGGTTAGTGCTGTAGGTCATCTTTACACAATTAAACCGAAGGATAAGGGCTGGAACTATCCAGTTTTTGACATTAAATGGGTTCCTACCTATATTGAGAACAAAAAGGCTTCATACACAAAACAATACTTGGACGCAATAGTTGAACTATCAAAAAACATCAACTACTATATCAGCGCATGCGACTATGATCAAGAAGGCAGCCTGATAGCCTTCAACATAATAAAATACGGCATAGGCGAAAATGCGTTAGCAAAATCGAGACGAATGTTTTACAGCACGCTTACCTCCAAGGAGTTAACATATGCCTGGGAAAACCTGAAAGAAACACTGGATTTTTCCATCGCCGCAGCGGGAAAAGCGAGACATGAGGCAGACTGGCTTTTTGGTATCAATCTAAGCAGAGCTTTGACTATCTCAGCTAGGCGTTACATGGACCCAAAAAAGGTGTTGAGCATAGGCAGAGTACAGGGACCTACTTTGAAGTACGTCTATAACCTCGAACAATCCATACAGTCATTTGTCCCTGTTCCATATTGGAAAGTATCAGCAGAGACCATTATCGATGGCATAACATATAGTCTAGAATATGAGAAACCAAAACTAGAACGCGAGGTTCATGCAAAAGAGGTAGCTGAAGCCTGCAGAGGCAAGACTGGTAAAGTAACAGAGATAAAGAAAGAGGAATCAAGAACACTGCCTCCTCCACCGTTTAATCTAGGTGATCTACAGCGTGGAGCCTATAAGCATTTTAGACTCAACCCATCGGCTACACTTGCTGTTGCCCAGAAACTTTACCTCGGAGCATACATCAGCTACCCAAGGACGGAGAGCAATAAGATACCTCCAAACATAGATGTAAAAGATATTTTGGAGAGTCTATCCAAGAACTCAGTCTATGAGTCAAGAGCAAAAGAGTTGATCTCGGAAAAAAGATTCAAGACAAGACCAGGTAAGGGAGATGACCCTGCTCATCCTGCAATTCATCCTACTGGTCAGAAACCGAGAAAGTTGAAGCCAGAGGAGCAACATGTCTACGATCTGATCGTATGTAGGTTCTTAGCCTCACTGGGTAAGCCTTTGGTTCAGATGAAAACTGATGTTACTGTTGATGTGAATAGACATCTTTTCTATGTACGAGGAGTAGCGACTCAAAGACCCGGATGGACTAAACAATATAAGCCATATTACAAGTCTAAAGATCAGCTAATACCTGAGATCAAACTGGGTGAAGAAATACCTGTAACAAAGTTCTCAACCAGAAGATACTACACCAAGCCTCCTGTACGATATAATGCCTCGTCACTTGTACGAAAGATGGAGCAGGAAGAGATTGGTACAAAGGCTACCCGCAGCAACATCGTGGACACTTTGTACCGTAGGGGGTATATCAAGGGTCAAAGTATCTCCATCACCAGTATAGGTGAGAACATTATAGAGACATTGCAACGGTACTGCCCTGAAATTATTCAAGTAGATCTGACTCGGGAACTTGAGGAAGAGTTGAGGCTAATAGAAGAGGGTGAAAAGGTTCCAGACATTGTGTTTGATGAGGTTGTGTCTGAGTTAAGGCCAATATTGTCAAAGTTCAAGGAAAATGAGACGCAAATAGGGGCATCCATTTCCAGTGCTTTGGATAGGTCCGTAAAAGATGCAGCTGATCACTGTAAGGTCTGTACTAGGGGTAAAGCCAATGACTCTGTTTTCTGCAGACGACACTATGAGGCTTATACGAATATTGAGACAGGGTTTAAGCAGTGGAGATACGCCCTTGGTTACCCTTGGCTAGAATACCTAGAGAAAATAAGAACGATATCGGGTACAGGAAGCTATGTGGAAGAAATTATTAACAACATACTGGATTAGACTTCGCTCTTTTGGATTTCCCAGCGACTGTTCCTACCATCCCTTATCCATACGCCGTTTATTTCCCTGAGTTTATCGTTTATCGGTCCCCATTGGTCTCCTAAAAACTTCTTCGGGCTTATGGATATGGTGGTCTCGTTTTCCTCTACATCTAGCTGAGAAACGTCTATTCCAGCTGCTTCCAACATAGCCTGTGCTGTTTGTGGCGGCCATTCTTCCTCTGTCTCGGTTTCTTGGTGAATTATTCTCGTTGTCTCTGCCTTTCCTACAGAAATTACTATCCCAATCTTGCTACCACATTCAGGGCAAGTTATCCATGTTATCTTGTCTTTGGCTGCCATCTCTCTATCGATTATTGTATTTTCTAGGTTCGTTAAAAGCGTGTGGTTAAGCTTTTAACGCATGAGGTTATCTAGGGTGGCATTCGGTGATATTCTATGTCGGCCATCAAGGATATATTCAGCTTCATGAAAGGTAACGTCCTCGTAATGACCATATGCGAGTGCGTGTGGCGCTCATCTATTGATATCATCTGGCCTTTTCTATCTCTTTACGTGTTGAGTCTAGGCGGCAGCTATGAAACCATTGGCATCATCATGGCAGTTGGTAACGCGGCTAGCCTGATACTATACCCGTTAGGAGGATACATCGCGGATTATCAAGGCAGGATTAAACTCATAGCGTACATGACTTTCGGCTACGCGTGTGCTTTCCTTATACCCGCGTTTACAAATTCTTGGCAATGGCTGGGTGTCGGAATATTTGTACAGAGTCTGGTTACGTTCTATTTCCCCGCTCGACAGGCACTGGTAGCTGATAGCCTTCCGCCCGCTAAGCGTGGCATTGGTTTCGCGGCCACAGTAGCTATACCGAGTGCTTTTGGCATGGCTGCTCCAAGGATTGGTGGATGGCTGATTGATACCTACGGGATTAACTGGGCTATGCATGGACTATATTTTACTAGTTTCTGGATTGCTTCCGTAATCGCGCTCTTCAGGCTCAAGTTTCTGAGAGAGACAATTGAGAATCCTAACCGATTGGAGTTTAGTGTGGATAAGATTCCGGGATTACTTTTTGATGCTTATAGAAGTATATATAGCATGTTGGGGGAGATACCCCGACGATTATATGTACTATCTTTTCTTGTATCGGGTAGCGTTTTTTTCGCTTCTCTTGTAAGTAGTTTTTGGATTGTTAGGGCGAATGAGATAATTGGGTTAACCGTTACTCAGTGGGGTACAGTTTTAATGATATCTGGGTTGGTAAGTGTCCTTCTAGGCATTCCAGCTGGTAGCTTGGTTGATAGGTTCAACAAGAAGATGATAGCGGGAATATGCCTGATATTGGGAGGCGTTCAATGCTATATGTATCTACTTTGCACAACCTTCACTCATGTAGTGATGCTTGCAGCGATTACCACACTTACCAATAGCTTCATGAATCCAGCCTTTCAGAGCCTGTTCGCAAATATGACGCCACGTGCCAAAAGAGGTAGAATACTTTCCTCAATCGGAGGCGGTG
>CAYTVK010000111.1:0-6923 GCA_964441725.1 uncultured Candidatus Bathyarchaeia archaeon
GAAAGAAGAACTAAACGCACTACAGAGGGGCTACTACACGAAAAAAGAGCTAGAAGATCTCGGCGTATTTCCATCAGAGGAGGACATGAAGAAGAGAAGGGTCGCTGTGATAGAATGCGTTGAAGAGATTCCGTGTAACCCTTGTTCAGCTGTCTGTAAGACTAACGCTGTAATCAAAGAAAGTTTGTGCACACCTCCCAAGGTTGATGTCGATAAATGTGTAGGCTGCACATCATGTGTTGCAGTCTGCCCTGGCTTAGCAATATTCCTTCAGCACATCAAAGACGGGAAAGGCTATGTCACATTGCCGTACGAGCTTCTCCCAGCCCCCAAAGTTGGGATGAAGGCCAAACTAAGGGATAGGTCTGGTAAAGTAGTCGGTGAAGGCACCGTAGTGCAGCCAACCTATCAGGCTAAGGGAGATACATACCCCAGATGGGTGGTGACCGTTGAGATGGATGACCCCGAACTCTGCTACGAGGTACGTGCCATAAAACTTGTGGAGGGCAACTAGATGGTCTCATTTAACACCATAGTAGTCGGAGGAGGAGCCATAGGTCTCAGCGTCGCATATAACCTACGTAAGAAGGGCAAATCAGTGCTCGTTCTTGAGGGGAGCTACTTGAACGCGGGCTCTACTGGTAGAAACTTGGGTGTGCTCAAGAAACGTATTCCTTACGCTATTGGAAACGGAAACGAGGATCTTGTAAAGTTAGCTATAGAAGGGCTGAAGCTTAACGCTGGTCTGTCAAGCGAGACTGGGATTAACACCTTTTACAAAACAAGCGGCTGCCTAGTTCTAGCCAAAGACGAAGCCGACTATAAACAGCTAAAAGAATACCACACTCATTTTAGCAAACTTGGACTAGATGACAAGGAACTAACACCAGAGGAAATCCACAGTAAATGGAATTATATAGATCCAGACAGCGTCATCGCTGGGTTCTACTCCTCAAGTGAGGCAAACGCGCATCCCTTTGGGATAGTATGGGCTTATGTGGATTCACTGCAGAGAATGAACTCAAAAGTGGAGAAACAGAACAAAGTAAGCAAGATAGAGAAGACCTCAAACGGTTTCACAGTTACCGCCCAAAACGGTGAATACGAGGCCGAGAACGTACTGGTAGCGTGTGGAGCTAACTCCTCAGAGCTCACTGAGCAGCTTGGGTACAAGATTCCTCTAAAACCCCAGCGAAAAGAGGTGCTAATCTCCGAGGCCATAAGGCCATTCTTCGGCCCCTCCTTGGAGAGACTGTCTTCACATTTCCAAGTAACGCAGACTATGAGGGGAGAGATTATGGGGACAATCAATTGGATGGAACCGGGGTATGATCTCGGTGAAAACACTTCGAAGTTCCTTGAGGACTTTGCGAGGGAGTTCGTTCCAATTGTCCCTGTGTTTAGGAATTTAAACATTATAAGACAGTGGACGGGTATCTGTGACCAGACGCCTGATGATAAACCAGCTGTAGGAAAGCTTGAAGACGGGTTATACGTTGCTTGTGGATTCTATGATTATGGCATCACGATGACGCCTGCGGTGGGTCGTTTTATGGCCAAAACCATCATTGACCAAGATATACATCCAATGATCAAACCTTTTGATCCATTGAGGTTCAAATAACCACTTTTATTTTTCTAATCTTATGTCTTTATGTTTCAAAATCAAGATAGGTTAGCTTTATATTTTGTCTCGCTCAAAAATCCTTGAATATCATTGAGTGTTGATAATTTGTCTGTTAAAGAAATCCTTCAGATAGGAGCCCAGATGGAGCTGGAGAGTTACAACTTCTATACGCAATGCGCGGAGAAAGCCGAATATCCAGGGGGTAAACGTTTATTACTAAAACTAGCTGGTGAAGAGGAGCAACATAGAGCTTATTTTTTAAAGGCTCTTGAGAATCCGGAATCTATCGAGCCTAGGATTATGAATACGAGTGTGACTGATTTGAAGCTAACAGACAAGCTAGTAGACGTACCTCTTGACCCCAAGGCAGATTTTCCCCAGATACTGAAGTTCGCTGCACAGCGCGAGAAAGTAGCCTATGATTTCTATCTTCAAATCTCCGAACGATTCAAGGGAACCGATTTGGGTAATATGGTTTATAACTTCGCGATGGAGGAGCTTCGTCACAAAAAGCTGCTTGAAGAAGAATATGATGAGATCACCGGTTGGTAGATCCATTTTTCAATTCACAAACACAAGGTTGAGTAAAATATAATCAACCCATTTCTTTTAAATTACCCCCCCATGCACGCCAGCGTGTTGCTCTTATTTCACGGTAACGCTCTTCGCTAGGTTCCGCGACTTATCTGGGTCTGCTCCTCTGAGTACTGCGAGTTGGTAGGCTAGGATCTGGATGGGTATTATCTGGGTTATTGGGTTTAGGTCAGCTACGTCGGGTACTTTAAAGTGATTATCTTGTTTTTGTGGTTTACCTCGATGATGTTTGCTTCGTAGGCTTTGATCTCCATAGCGTTACTGATGGGTTCGTGGATATTCTCGCTGCTGCTGAATACATTGCATACAGTTTCTCTCTATTTGCGCTAGTTGTGTTTAGAGTTGCTTTATGTAGCTTTGTGGATGTGTTGGGTTGTTTAGGGGTATTTTGAGGTAGGTGGTCTTGGGTCCCGTGGTGTGTAGTGTTATTGTTCGGTGATTGGTCTCGTAGCCGTTTATTGGTTTTTCGTGGCCTCGTATCACGTATTGGAGGTCATTGAGCATGTTTCTTTCTCGGTTAGGGAGGTTGGGCGGGTAATTGTCCGGGTTTCTTATTTATGATGTGTTCTGGGCGTATCTAAATTCGTTTAAAGTCATCTAGGTCCTGTATCCAGAAGCCTTCCTCTTTTAGCCTCTCTTTTTCTTTTATCTGTTTGGCCATCACTCCAAGAATGGGGTCTTCTATTTTTGGTATTTTGGATGCTTTGATGGCTAGTTTATTTAGGATTCTTTTACAGTCAATGTAACTTAAGGTGCTCCATTTAGCCTCGATGATTAGGGTTTTTCCTCTCCGCTCATAGGCGAGTATGTCTATCTCGACGTCTTTTTTCCACCATCGTCCTACTCCATCTAGGCGTATTGGTAGCTGGTTGTTTTTTCCTAGGTCTGCGATTGTTTCTCGGCAGATGTCTTTGAATATGTGTCCTAGGTGTTGGTTGAAGTCTGTTTGGATGCTTGTCCATATGTTGTTTTCTAGGCCTAGTTCGAGTTGCCGTTTGTTGGGTCTGATGAATCTGAACCAGAATTGATAGAAAGGGTCTTTTATTTTGTAGATTCCTTTTTTTGCTTTTGGTTCTAGTATTGGGGTTATTCTTTCGGTTAGGTCGAGGGTTTCCAGCGTTTTTAGGTAGGTGCTTATGTTTTCGCGGTTTATGCCTGTGTTGTTGGATATTTCTGTTACTTGGGTGTGTCCTTGGGCTATGGCTGTGAGTATGTCCATGTAGCGTTGGGGTGCTCTTAGTTCTTCCATTAGTAGGGTTTCGGGTTCGTTGTAGAGGGGTGCGTTTTTTTGGAGTATTTTTGTGATTATGTTGGTTTGGAGGTCTTGGTTTTTATCGATGTATTCTAGGTAGGCGGGTGTTCCTCCGAAGCTGCCGTATATTGTTACTAGTTCTTCTGGTGTGTGGTTTTTGAACCACTTTTTTAGGTCTTTGTATTGTAGTGGGTTTAGTTTGATGGTTGCTGTTCTTCTTCCGTAGAGTGGGGCGTCGCCGTCTAGTGCTAGTTTGTGCATTGCGCCGATTGATGATCCTGATAATATTAGCTGTCCTTTTCCTTTGGATAGTTTTTGGTCCCATTGTTTTTGTAGTTGGCTTATGGCGCCGTCTATGTTTGCTAGTCTTTGGAATTCGTCGATGGCGATGATGGTTTTTGTTTGGAGTTTGGTGTCTAGGTAGTTTAGGAATGCGTTAAAGTTGTTGAATTGGAAGTCTTGGAAGTATTCGTGTTCTATGGTTTTTGAGTATTCTGTGAGGATGGTTTTTTCTTCAGAGTTTGGTGTGTAGAAGTATGTGCCTTTTTTGTTTTCGATTATTTCTTGTATTAGGCGTGTTTTTCCTATTCTTCTTCGTCCATAGAGTAGGAGTAGGCTGGCGGTTTCTTTGTTTGTGAGCCGTGTTATTAGTTCTAGTTCATCCTCTCTGTCGATAAAACCATGATTCATGATTGTTACAATCATGATTGTAATAATTAAGTTTGTCTATTGTAGGTAATTGGAGTACTTGAATAACTCAGGGTTTAGGCGAGGTCAATCCCTTTGAAGGGGGTAGTGGAGCTAAAAGGCGAATCGACAGATTAGGTCTCTCTGAGGGCGATAAAATGGAGTATGTGTATGATTTCGGCGACGACATCCAGCACATTGTCACATTGGAGAAGATTGGGGCGTTAGATGAAACCGTTGAATATCCACAGGTAGTTGGTCAGAATAAACCAAGTTATAGGTACTGCGAGGCTTGTGATAAGTTGGGGGTAAAGGTTATCGCTACCTGGATCTGTGTCGAATGCTCCCATGAGGAGGATCGGGATGTGTTGTTATGTGATGATTGCGTGGCGAAGGAACATGAGGACCACTACGCTGAAGAAATGGTCTATTAATCTAGAATATGTGAGATAATTACGGATGAGATGAGTGCTTTAACCCCAACTATATTGGTACCAATAGCGGGTTTTAAGTAAATGTCAACTGGGTTTTTTATTATCAAGGGTGCGTACGCGGACACGTTTTTATGTATGCGTTGATATTGTTTTGTATGCGGGTGATTTTCTTTGGCTAAGACGAGAAACCTTACTGTACGGGTAGATGAGGACACTTACCGAGAGATAGAAGAAGCAGCTGATCTTGATAACGTAGACAAGTCCACCATAGCCAGAGGCTTGCTAGAGGCGGGGATCAAGGAGGCGAAGAAGAAGCGTGCACTGGAGATGTACCGCACAGGCTCCTGTACCCTCTGGAAGGCAGCCGAGGCAGCGGGAGTATCTCTCCGCGAGATGATGGACTTGGTGGCGGAGGCGAAGACTCCTCTGCACATCACTCCTGATGACGTTGATGAGGCCTGGAGAGAAGCCTTTGAGCGGTAAGCCGGTCTATGTGCTTGACGCGACGCCTGTGATACACTTCGCAAAGATCGGTAAGCTAGGACTCGTCTCAGGAATCTGTGAAGCGGTACTGGTAGGAGAGGTGTATAAGGAGGTTACAGAGGGTGAGTACCCTGACGCGTATCTCGTCAAGGACCTCCTCGAACAAGGCGCCTTAAAGGTGATTGATGTCGTGGACCGGAGTACCGTGGATGCGTTACTGAGGTTTCCGGGGATTCACCTCGGAGAAGCCGAGACTCTGGCTGCTGCTAAGATGTTGAATGGTTTGGCTGTGCTGGATGACGCCGAGGCGAGGGCTGTCGCCGAGGTCTACGGGATCAACGCTGCCCCCGGATCCCTCTTCCTACTCTTCAAACTGATCTCGTCCAGAGTTGTAGAATTGGAGGAGGCTGAGGAGATGCTTGAATCCCTGGTAAACCATGGTCTATACCTTGACTCAAGAACCCTTCTGAGGGCAAAGTCGAAGCTGAAAGAATATAAGGAAAAAATATAGTTCACGCACACATCCGGTGAAGGCATCGCAGATACCAGACAGGGCCACAAGTGCTTGCACAAGGAGTCTGCGGAGGGGCTGCTCCTCTGAGTACTGCGAGTTGGTATGCTATGATCTGGGTTATGTTCAGCTACATCAGGTACTTTAGATATATGGCGTTGTGGTTTACTTCTATGATGTGGCCTCCTCGGGCTTTGATCTCCATGGCGTTGCTTATCGGTTCTCTGCGCTGCTGAAGGCAATGCAAGTATAGATAACAGGTAAGCGCTTGTATCTGGGAAGCTGATTCTTTTGTTTCTGTTTGGCTCTGATCTGTGCCTTTACTTTTTATGGGGTTGATTCGATTATATTGAGTATTCTTCTGTAGAGAGTCACATCTATTCTGAGTCCTGCGTGTATTAGATCGTCGATAATCTGGAGGGTTTCTTTTTTTGTGATGTATTTGAGTCTGCAGGCTTGTATTACTGTTCCGCATGTCCCTATGGCTCTGATGTTTAGTATCTTGGAGGTTTGTTGATCAATTTTGGTGGTTGACGAGGTAATTATTTCATCAAGTATTCAGCCGTTACATTTACTCGTATGAGGTTCTGGATTATGTTTCCTCATTGTTCTACTTCTGTTTCCTTGTGGTTGATGTTATTTATCGGCTTTTTTGGCTGCTTCGAGTTTTTTCCTTATTTCATCCATGTACTCTGGGAAGTCGTATTCCTCAGCGTCGAATGGGCCTTCCCACCACTCTACGGTTAGGATGTCTGTCTCTGGTAGCAGAATATGTGGTATACCTGCTGGTACGTGGATAGGCTTACCTTTGACTAGGTTGTGTTCAGTGTTTTGGTTCTTCTCCTTAAACACGTATTTTGCTTTTCCATCCATGAGAATTGAGACTTGGTCTACTTTGTGTACGTGGTTTCCCCTATACATTCCGGCTTTGGTGTAGAGTAGTGAGTACCATTTCCTTTTGTATGTGAATCCTATGGCCTCGCCTACGTACTCCATTTCTCCGCCACTCCAACTCTCATATTCGATTACACGTTTCTTCGGCATTTTTTTCACCATATCCGATATGATGAGTGAGGGTATTTATCAGTGCCTTTAATGAGTCTGGGCTGTGGGGTTTTTTGTTTGTTTATTTTTATTTCTTGGTGTCTGAGTTTGAGTTCGCTTGGATAAGTCTTATTAATGGTCTATGCCTTCTCCGTGTTTGAAGGGGAGCTGAGCTAAAGACTCGGCTGAGAGGAACGCTTGAGCGTCGACCCTTTGAACCTGATCCAGGTAATGCTGGCGGAGGGATATGTACGAGGAAAGATAGTAATCAAAAGGATTCTAATCAAGGTA
>CAYTVK010000112.1:0-6878 GCA_964441725.1 uncultured Candidatus Bathyarchaeia archaeon
CCTTCAGGAATGATACAAGGACATAACCTGAAAGCCCCATGAGCTCCCAGAAGATAAAGAGAGTGAACATATCACCCGCCATTACTACGCCCAGCAGCCCAGCCATCATGAAAATAAACAAGGTATAGAACTCAGTAAGCCTAGTTTCCTTCGCCATATACGTTGAGGCGTATATGGAGATCAGTACACCTAGGAAGGTTATGCTAAAAGCCATGAAGACGCTTAACATATCTATCTCGAAGCATCCACCATATGGCGGCGCCTGTCCCCACGAATAGATTAAGATAACCTGAGTTGCACTAGCTTTCACCGCCTGATAAAGCACATAAACAGAGTATAGAGCAGAACCAGAGACAATTATCATCCATGCTTCACGTAGCTTCAAGTTCTGTTTCTCAGCAACCAGACCGATGAATGGAGCCACCATTCCCCCAAGTAATGTTATCAATAAGGGAAGTGGGAGTTGAAGCCCCGCAGATATCATTGTGTGATCTACCATTTCAACCGCCTCAGTTTTTCGATGTCAAAGGTCTTGTATTGCCTATAGACATTTATCGCAAGCACCAAGCCAACAGCGATGACGGTCCCGTCTAAAACGAGAGCCATCATAACGATGGAGTGCGGGAATGGGTCAATGAACCCATTGTACTGAGTTGAGAACGCTATAAACAGCAGGTTAGCTGCGTTGAAGAGTATCTCAACTCCAATGAGCAGCCTCACCAAGTCCCGTTTCAGGATCAAGGCTGCTAGTCCAATGACGAAGAGTATAATTGTTGAAGTTATGAAAATATTTAGTGGATACATTAATCGTTCCTCCGCTCATTTTTGAGCATGGCAATACAGCAGATTACAGCTGCCAAGATGACAAATGACTGGGAGATCAAGTCCATGCTTCTGAATCCCCAGAGAAGCTGGCTAACTGCCGAGGTTATTGCATCATACGCAGCGATGGGTGTTCGAATTATTACTAGATCCGATGACCTGTATTCATTAAATGGGAAACCGAAATCTATGGTTAGCCAAGACCCAATGAGTATAGTTACTGCAACAACTGACAATATTAGTTGTATTAACTTGCTCATATGGAATTTTGGTGCGTCGTCTTCATCGAAGGTCATGTTTCCTCCCTTCGTTAGCATCACTGTTATTACGAAGAACACTACTACTGCTCCGGCGAATATAGCCAGCTGGAATAGAGCGACTGTAGGAGCACCCATCATATAGTAGGCGATACCAAGACTGACGTTTGTAGCCAGTAGCGCAATTACAGCGTAAACTATGTTCTTGCTAGTTACTGCCAATAATGCACATATAATTACAAGTGATAAAATGAATAAAATCTCGATCATACGTCTTTCACCTTCCTGTACTTCATCTCTTTATCAGTAAGATACGCCTCTGTTCTCCGCTTCATTCTAGGAACCAAGTCCTTGATCTCTGGTACCTCAGAAAGACGCTCCGGAGAATACAGCAACGTACTGCGGTCCTTTACCGCTAACTCGACTACGTCAGTAAACTCAAGAGCCTGCTTGGGGCAGAACTCGACACAGTAGCCACAGAAGCTACAAGTGTTATAGTCTATACTTGGATAGGTTTTCTCGTGACCTTCTGCGGGTACGAGTTTTATGGAGGCATCTGGGCATACTCTTGCACATATACTACAACTGATACATCGTTCAAAGTGGAACTGATGTCTTCCACGGAATCTCTCTTTGAACATAAGTCGCTCAGTTGGGTATGCTACAGTCTGACTGTTTCTCAGGATGTAAGGTGCAACGATTCCAATCGGTCTTAGTAGTTTCTTTATCCAGCTCATTAGAATATCCCCCATAGTTTCAGCCCAAGCACAATGAAGAGGTTCAACAATGCGATAGGCGTTAGATAGTTCCACCCTATCTTGATCATCTGATCCATTCTTGGGCGCGGGAACACACATCTCAGCAGTACGATAAATACCACCAATACCACAAACTTGGCGAGTAGCCAAAATATGTGGCTGCCTAGTACGTTTCCCATGATTATCGGTCCACTGAACCCTCCGAGGTAGAGTGTGACAAACAATAGGCCCCAAGCCTGTAGCATAACGTATTCAGCCATCATAGTGAAGCCAAACAGTATACCACTGAATTCGGTTCTCCAACCAAAAACTAGCTCAACCTCTGCAACAGGTATATCAAAAGGCGTCCTCTCAGATTCAATTAAAACCCCGAGGAAGAATATAATAAACCCAATAAACTGGGGTACAGCAAACCACATGTTCTTCTGAGCTTCAACGATCTTCACAAGATCAAAGCTACCAGCCATAATGGCTACGGCTGCGGCGCAGATTATAATGGGTATCTCACCTGAGATATACATGTACGCAACACGCCATGACCCTATGCTACTGTATTTATTGTTGGACGCCCAGCCCGCGAATATAGGCATAAGAGGCGCCAACCCCATGATTGCAAGGAACATAGGTAATCCGAGGCTTCCGATATTCCACAGAACCCAGTTTTGGTCGAATGGTATTAAGATAAGAGCCATTGAGGGTACTGTTGATACCATTAATGGAGATATAACAAAAAACAGCCAGTCAACACTATCGGGAAGAATAATCTCCTTTAAGAACAATTTGATGAAATCAGCGAATACCTGAAGCACACCAGACCGTCCTCCACAGTAATATGGCCCTACACGAAGCATGGCTCTAGCGAGGAATTTCCTTTCGAACCATACAGCTATTATTGCAAAAACAAGAATGAAGGCAAGCCCAGGTAGAATCAGTACTTGTAGTATTGGTTTACTATTTGTACCCAGGAACTGCAAGATATAGGAGATGATACCAGCTGGGCTCTGTTTAACCAGAGCACCGATTCCAAATGCGGCGTTAATCATTGTCATTCATTTCACCTACCTATCCGCGTCCAGATACCATGGGTCAATCGAGTTGATGACCACAGGGATATCCGCCATCGTTATGAGGTTTGACTCCGCTAACCTTTCGAAAACATACATGTTTCTGAGGCTGGGTGGGAGTATCTTCACCCGGTAAGGATTAGGCGTGCCATTTGTCCATATGTGAATGGATAACTCGCCTCGCCCATTCTCAACCCTACTAATATGCTCACCCTCTGGTGCACGTGCGAAAGGCGTGAAACGTGCTTTTACCTCACCCTCAGGTATCTCTTTGGCGATCTGCTCCATCATGTTTAATGATTGCCCTATTTCATGGAAACGAACCTTGGTACGAGCCATCACATCGCATGCGTCTTCTGTGATTACATCCCAGTCAAGACTCGCGTAGGCTGCGTATGGCTCCTCCTTTCTCATATCAATCGGTATGCCTGAACCTCTTAGAACAGGCCCAGTTGCTCCTAGTCGTAACGCGTCCTTTGGCTCAAGTATGGCGACGTTGTTGCAGCGCATCTCGAACATGGGGTTCTCGACCATCGCATTCCAGTAATCCTTGAACCTATTTCTGAGATAGTGCACTGCTTCGATCACTTTTTCATTAAATCCTTCAGGGAAGTCCTTGTGAATGCCACCCGGTAGGAAGTGGTTGAAGCTCCAACGAGCCCCAGTAAGTTCCTCAAAAAGATCAAGCAATACTTCACGATCAACCGTCGTCCAGAGGAATACGGCGGGGAAGTAACCGGTAGACTCTGCCTGCAGACCAAAAGCATAGAGATGACTATTGATTCTACTCATCTCACATACAAGTGATCTGATCCAATGAGCTCTCTCCGGTACCTCAAGCCCTAAAGCTTTCTCTGCTGCAGTAACATACCCGATACTGATATTGGCTGTATCTACCATAGCCATACGATCGATGGGAATTATACCGCCTATTAATGACCTATTTTCGAGTATTTTCTCGATACCACGATGGGTATACCCGAGATCAGCTATTATCTTGTGAACTTGTTCTCCATCAGTGTCCAACACAATCCTAGTTTGACCACTCATGGGATGCTGGGGACCCCAACTTATCCTCATTAATTCAGGTTCTTTCGGTGGCAGAGTCATTCAGTTACACCTTCTCCTTTGAAGTCTTTTCTGAGCGGATACCCACCCTTCCAGTCTGGAGGAAGCAACAATGGAAGAAGATTCGGATGATCCTTGAAATCGATTCCAAACATCTCATGAGTTTCCCTCTCATGGAAACTCATTGCCTCCCATACCTGCGTCATTGATGGAAGCACCGCTTCGTCTCTATTGATATTGATTCTATAAACTACGATAAAGTCGGAATCTGGATTATCCAGATAATAAATCATCTGCATCCTATTCTCATCAGGATAATCTATCGCACCGGCTCCAATTGGAATAACAAAGCCATATTCATCTCTGAGAGTCTCCGCTAAAGCAATGAAATAATCGGGCTTCACCAAAATAGATGCACGAGTCTCCTCGAATACTTCAACAGACTCCGCCTTATCTCCATGGAGTTTACTGAAGTCTTCTATGAACTCTACGAGATTATTCTTTGACACCTAGTCTTCGCCCCTTCCTAATTTTTTCTTGAAGCTCCATCATACCATGTATGATTGCTTCAGGTCGCGGAGGACAACCGGGAATATACACGTCAACTGGAACATAGTCGTCAATTGCCACAACAGAGTATGAGTCGTGGAACGGTCCCTTACCTGTTGGACAGGCTCCTACTGCGACAACGTATTTAGGCTCACCCATCTGGGCATATAGATATTTGACACGTTCAGCCACCTTCCGTGAAACCACTCCCACAACCATAATACAATCACATTGTCTAACACTTGCGAAGGGAAGAATCCCCAGACGCTCCATATCGAAGCGTGTTCCAGACACCTGCATAAACTCAGGACTACAGCATCCAGTGACTAGGTGAATTGGCCAAATAGAGTACTTTCTCGACCATCCATCGATGAAGTCAATTATATTATAAGCAATACCTGCACCAGGTAGGTTTCCGAGAGTTCTTTCGATTTGTTTTTCTTCTTCCAAATTAATTCACCAGCTTGTTTTTCTCGACTAGGAAATATGCAATTCCTGTGAAGATAATGAATGCGTAGATAGCGATTATCGAGATTAACTCAGAGGTCATCTGGAAAGACACTGCTGATGTTAGAAGTATCCAGGCAAAGGCATCTAGGGCAAAGAATGCTACCGCATAACCAAAGTAACGTGAAATACCGAGCATTCGGAAAGACCGTGCTTCTCCGTATGGGTCTTGTCCACATTCATAAATCGTGTTCTTTATTTTATTGGGTTTTTTCGGACTGACCAACCTAGCTGAGATAACTGCCAAGGCGAGAAACGCGAAATCGACAATAGCAAACGCCCAGAATGCCTGAGATCCACTAATTAGATACATCAAATATCCTCCGCAGAGTGACATTTTTTAACGAGAATGATCCGACCATAAAGGCATTTTAACCGCTTTGAGGATAAAAATATTACTAGTTGAAAAAAAAACTGAATTCTTGGCTTTTTTTTTAAATGATAATATATAAAATAATTATTTTATATGTAAAATGATACAATAAGTTTCTTTTTTGATTAAATATATGTGACAGAAAGCACAAAATTATGATAGCTTTTTTACGATTTGTTATATTTACGAGATGTACATACAGGCATATTTAACTGTACAAAACGTAAAGTAAATCTGTTATTATATAACCATCATGTATAATTTGGGTGGAAGCGTTTTTATATATCGTAATAATAACGTAATGTAGGTCAAGACCTTTCAGCAAGGTTGTACCTCAAATGACCTATATGTTGGGAACTTCCCCTAATCTTGAATCGGTTCCCAACATTTCTTCTTAACAGTAAAGGGTTAAAATTAGATCGATCCAACGATGGGTTTTCCAAGAAGCTCTACTTCTATGAAATTAACACAGTGATAATATCTGAAGTCATCGATGTTTTTCTCCAAGATTTCATCGTTTTCTCCATAGATCAACACCCTAAGATTGGATTTGCCCATGGCTTTAATACCCATTAAAACCCAAGGAAGTGAAGCTAATTTTTCAAGACACTCGTCCCAGTGAGCTTCACTTTTTACTTCCAAGTTTAGGATTGCGGTTTTTCCTCCTTGATTTTTAATGTTTATGCGCGCGGATAGGGTGATAAGTTCGTCATTTATCATTTGCTCAATTCTGTTTTTAACCGTAACACGGGAGATACCAAGTGTGTCAGCTATCTTTGTATATGGCATACGAGGGTCCTGTCTTAGTAGTTTTATTATACTCAAATCAGTTTCATCGAGCGACATTATTATCTCATTGAATACGTGTTTCTACTATATTTACTTTACAAATTGTACAGTCAAAAACTAATTTTTACTAAATTATAAAAAAAGAAAAAGGAGAGCCTATTAGCTCAGGTTTACTAGCTGTATTTCTGCCCAAACGTCTTTTACGGGTTCTGGAGCAAACTCCATTCCAGCGCCGTGACATGTTGCACAGGACTCAACTCCACTTGAAGTGGTCATGACCTCAGCATGTGCTGCATCAACGTCAGATGGGTGACATGCAAGACACACTGCAGTTGTCGGAGGTGTATAACTCACTACAACATTATCCTCTTTGATCGTGTCTCCTAAGACACCTTCATCTAAAGGTAGTTGGTATGATTTATCCACGTGACATTTAGTGCAGTCGGCTGCATTAGCTGGATATATTACGTCGCCGAAGTCGTTGAGGCTTCCACCATGGCCGTATATGATGTATGGTTCACCGCCCGCTTCTCCTAGGTGGATTCTGTGAAGCATTACCTTGAAGTCGATGGTTGTAGGTGGCATTGCATCAGCCAGTCTCACTGATTCATCAGTCTCATTAGGCATGTGACAGATAACACAGTACTCGACACTTCTGCGATTATCACCGTGAACAGACATATCTTCGTGG
>CAYTVK010000113.1:0-6763 GCA_964441725.1 uncultured Candidatus Bathyarchaeia archaeon
CTTGTTGACCTTGTGAACTCATTGTTTATTTTTCTCCTATTTGTTTAACCTGTGGTTTAGGGCGGCGTGTAGAAGTGTGTGATTGTTATCTGTGGTTGTTGTGTTTTCACCGCTCATGTATACCACTTTTGGTTGTAAACCAACGGTTGTATACCCGGAGATAGTTAAAAAAGATTACGATCAGCTAAGCTATCTCTGCCAGTGTAACCATGTTACCTACTTGTTTGAGTATATCCTCGTGTTCTAGATCATCTACTAGGTCCTTGATGGTCTGCTCCCTGAGCTGCATATGTCTACTAATGGACTCGATGGTGGCTGAGCCTTGGTTGAGTACGAAGTGGATGATCTGACGTTTCTTGCGGCCAAGTTCCTCTAGGGCTTGTACGCTGGCGTTCATGGCTAGATTCCTGATGTATAGGAGCCGCGCTCGACGCTTCTCAAGGCTCTCCAACTCGTCGTCAACACTCTGGACTATATGTGATAATGGGTTGATGGTGTCCACGCCGGATTCATCGGTTAACTCCATTACTTGATCCTCCAGCTTGTCCATGTAGTTGTCTGCGTTGATCCAGAGATGGGGGTTGTTGAAGCTGATGAGTCGCTGGTTGTAGAGGTTGGGGCTGAAGTCTATCTGGAGGCTGTAGAACTTGTTGAGGCTGAACATGTTCTTGTCTGCGCCTTTATCGCTGGGCTGTCTGACTACGTCTACGAGTTCGGCGTTTCTTATGACTTTGAGGTGTTTGCTTGCTAGCTGCTGGTGTATGTTTAGTTCGTTGCTCAGTCTGAGTGTGTAGTCTGGTCCTTCGCTGAGTTTCTGGATTATTCTGCGTCTGATGGGGTTGCCGATTACGTCTACGACTTTCTCGAAGTCTTTGCCGGCGACGTTTCGCATACGTTCCTTTTCATCAGACATAGTTACACCAATTCTAGTTGTAAACCAAAGGTTGTATACCTAGGAGGCGTTTATAAGGTTGTTGAACTTTAATTATCCGATTTCGAGGAATTACAGGAATTGTGTGTAATTTGACTATTTGATAAATCCGTTTTTCCCCTTTATTCCAAGGAGTAATATGATCTAAATGATAATCCTCCCAACTTACAGTTTTTCCGCATAGAACACATTTTTTATCTTGTGAACGATTCCAAGCAATTCGCCTTTCTTCTTCTGAAAACGCGCGTCGATTATCTCTTGGAGTTAGAAAAGGAATCAATAATTCTCGAAATATGTTATAACGATTTTCTCTTCTTGATTTATGTGTGGTTTGTGATATTACATTCTCAACATAAGATTGAATTAATTTATTTTTCGACTTTTTTTCTCTGTCTTTTGTATAATAATCTACATCTGTAATAAAATCAATGAGAGTTTTTTTAATTACCTCATGTTTTTCCTCGGGAAAATAATAAACTAAATTTAATTGGTATATTGCAATAAATAATGAATAAAAATCGGGTAATCCATGTAATCTAGTTGACCCAATTTCATTTTGGAATATATCTTCAAGTTTATTTAAAACGTTCAGGAAAGACCGTCTAAATTCATTTTTATTAGGAAAAATTTGATCATAAGCTAAATAGAATGCATCGATATGATCAGCATCTTTTTGTTGAATTCCTTGAAGCATTGCTATAAATAATTCACTTATGAACTCAGCATCCAACATACGCTTGATTTGATTAGGTGTGAATATTCTATTATTTACCCAAAAATCTTCATCTATCGCTATGTTGTTAGCCATTTCAATTACATGACCAGCATAAGTAGCATTTCTTAACTCTTGTCGATTAAGTGAAATACTATATTTATTTAATCGCCTAAATATTTCCTTAATGTCTTCATCTCTTTGTGTGGTGATTTCTCTTGTAACTAACTGATATCCCCAAAATCGTTCTTTATCCCTTGTTGATAATTCTTTAAAATCTTTATTTTGATATTTTTCTGACTCGTTTTCGTCTATTTCATATTTTCCTTCAATATACTTCTAAAATTGATCTTATTCTTTGTTGACCGTCAACTATAATATACTCGGAATTTCCCTCACTATCAGTTTTTACTTGAATATACAACTCTGGAACTGGATAGTTATTTAGTATTGAATCGATCAAATAGGATTTATTTCTATCCGTCCATACAGGTTTTCTTTGAAAAGGAGGGGCGATAATTAATGATCCTTCTTTGGACCATTTCACAAACTCAGTGATTCTATGCGTGGTAGGAGGTAAATTGAACATTTCATTAATATAAATGTCAAACTAATATTTGATATTTTAAGAAAATAGTTAGAGGGCTTTGGCCACTGCGTCTGCGAACTCGATGGTCTTGTTTTTTCCGCCGAGGTCTGGGGTCTTTACTTTGCCTTCTTCTAGTACCTTGAGTACTGCTTCCTCTATCATGTCTGATGCTTTCTCCTCTTTCAGCCAGTCCAGCATCATTGCTGCGCTTAGGATGCACGCAGCTGGGTTTGCGATACCCTTACCAGCGATGTCCGGTGCTGAACCGTGTACGGGTTCAAAGATACACATATCATCGCCTACGTTGCCGCTTGGCGCCATACCGAGACCTCCGACTAGTCCAGCCACTACGTCGCTGAGGATGTCTCCGAACATATTTGTGGTAACCACCACCTGGAAGCTCTCAGTGTTCATAACTAGTCTCATACCAGCAGCGTCCACGATAAGTTCCTGATACTCGATATCAGGGTACTCTTTAGCTACTTCTCTTGATGCCTCAAGGTAGAGCCCATCAGTGTAGTCCAGCACGTTGGCTTTATGGACAGAGGTAACCTTGGTCTTACCATTAGCCTTAGCATACTCGAAGGCGTATCTTACGATTCGCTCTGATGCCTCCCATGTGATAACCCTGACATTGAAGGCTGACCTTGGAGACCTGTCTCCGATCATCTTGTAGATACCCTCAGTGTTCTCCCTGACGATCATCAAGTCGGTCTTGGGTTGAAGGGCATGGACACCTGGATATGCTTTCGCTGGGCGAAGATTGGCGTAGAGGTTGAATTTCTGGCGCAGTGGCAGAATGGTCTCCTTAGCGGTCTCACCCACGCAGGCAAATAGACACGCGTCTGCCTCTTTCACGCCGTCAATTGTGGCTTGTGGTAGTGCTGTGCCGCTGCGTTTCTTCTCAGCGTCTCCGATCATATAGGTCTTGAAGTTGAACTCTATGTCTGTCTTCTTTTCCAGCGCCTTCATTACCTTGACTGTGGCGTCTACTACTTCTGGTCCTATTCCGTCTCCGGGTAGCAAAGCTATGTTGTACTTCATCTTTACCATTCCTTTGTTTTATTGAGGTAAGGTGCTAGTCCACCTGCATTTAATACTTCCACCATGAAAGGCGGAAGGGGCTTGAACTTTAACTCCTTACCGTTTGTGAGATTCTTCACGACCCCACCTGTGACATCCACCTCAAGCGTATCACCCTTCTTAACCGCCTCGTGGATTCCGGGGCACTCCAGAGCGGGTAAACCGATGTTGATGGCGTTCCTGTAGAAAATACGGGCAAAGCTCTCAGCCAATACTATGCTGACACCGTTACCCAGCAGGGCTATAGGCGCGTGTTCTCGGCTTGATCCACATCCAAAGTTCTTACCACCTACCACGATGTCGCCTTTCTTGACTCCCTTCCTGAAGCTGGGATCATGTTCCTCAAAGACCTTCTCAGCCATCTCAGCTGGATCGGTTAGCTCCATGTAGCGTCCCGGTATGATGTAGTCGGTGTTGATGTCGTCGCCATATTTCCATACTTGTCCTTTGAGCTTCAATTAGGCAACCTCCTCTGGGTGTGTAATATATCCTGTTAGTGCTGATGCTGCTGCTACTGCTGCGCTACTCAAGTATACCTCTGCTTCTGGGCTTCCCTGTCTGCCCCTGAAGTTACGGTTACTCGTGCTGATGCCCTTCTCGCCAGGTCCAAGCAAGCCTATGTGTCCTCCGAAGCATGCTGCGCAACTTGGGTTGCTCACAATGGCTCCCGAGTCCAGCAGATCCTCTATGATGCCTTTCTGCAGCGCCTCTTTGTAGATAGCTCTACTGGCTGGCACCACTAGAAGCCTTACGTCGGGGTTGATCTGCTTGCCTTTGAGCAGTGCGTGTGCCTGTTCGAGGTCTTCCAGTCTGCCATTAGTGCATGAGCCTATGAAAGATTGATTGATCTTTACATTACCGAGTTCGCTGACGTTTTTCACGTTGTCCACATTATGTGGGCAGGCTACCTGTGGCTCCATACCTGTGAGATCTAATCCCAGCGTATGTTTGTAGACAGCGTCTTTATCCGCTTTCACCATATCATAGGGTCCAGTGGTGCGCTGATCCAGCCATTCCACTGTCTTCTGGTCAGCTTCACAGATTCCAGCCTTTCCACCCATCTCGATAGCCATGTTGCAAAGAGTCATTCTGCCCGCTACACTCATGTCACGTACAACGTCTCCTGTGTATTCAAGGGTCATATAGGTAGCTCCGCTGACTCCGATCTCCTTGGCAATCCTGAGGATCACATCCTTTGGGTGGACGTATTTGTCGAGCCTACCGTTAGCATTTACCCTGATAGTCTCTGGTACTCTGAGCCACGTCTTGCCCCTTGCAAGCACCGCACCCATATCTGTTGAACCAACCCCCGTTGCGAATGCACCGAAGGCTCCGTGGGTACAGGTATGACTGTCTGCGCCTATCACAAGCATACCGGGCTTCACGAAGCCATGCTCAGGTAATACTTGATGGCAGACACCACTGTTTACGTCAAAGAAGTTCTTCATCCCCTGTGCGTGAACGAAGTCTCTGATAACATTGTGTACTCTTGCACTGTTGACGCTGCTTGGTGGAGCCACGTGATCCAGTACCATCACCACCTTGTCAGGGTCCCACATGTGGTCTGCTCCCATCTGGTACATGGCCTCAAAAGCCAGTACACTAGTTACGTCGTGGTTCAACGCAACATCTACTTCTGCTTTTACAAAGTCTCCCGCTGAGACCGTTTCCTGATTTGATGCTCTTGCTAATATCTTCTCGCTGATTGTGCTCATCTTTTATCCTTCTTCATATTCTGGTACAGGTTCACACCATTCAGATAAGCGTTAACGCTAGCCAACACGATATCATCATCAACGCCCCTGCTGGTAACCACTCTATCACACTGTCTGAGCCTGACCTCAACGTTCACCACAGCATCGGTTCCCCCTGTGATGGCCTCCACCTGATAAAGCTCAAGCTCAACCGCCTCATCCAGCCCCACTGCCTTCACCAACGCGTTAAGAGTAGCGTCCACTGGTCCATTGCCTGTGGCTGCCTCCATATAGCTCTCGCCGTTGCGCCGCACCTTGATGCTGGCCGTTGGGGTGATCTTGTTTCCCGTGGTTACTATGAACTCGTCCACTATCAGCGGGTTCTGCTGCTCAATATGCATTACCTTGGCGGCGATATCGTACAGGTCTGTGTCGCTGATGAGGTTACCCTGATCCCCGAGGGCTTTTACAGTTTCAAGTATCTGGTTGAACTGCTCCTCGCTGGGCTCAAGCCCCATGACGGTGAGGTTATTGAACAAACCCGTGGACCCAGCGTGTTTACCGCTAACAAGCCTCCGCGTTGCCCCCACCAGAGCCGGGTCTATCCGCTCATATGTAGTGGGGTCCCTGAGGATGGCGTGGGTGTGGATGCCTGACTCGTGGGCGAACGCGTTTCTGCCAACGATTGCCTTGTTAGGCTGCACCTGCATACCGGTTACCCTGCTCACTGTGTGACTTGTTGCTGTTATACGCTGCATGTTGATGCCTGTCTTTACCTTGTAGAGAAGCTCAAGGGCTACGCAGTTCTCCTCCAGGCTGGCGTTGCCAGCTCTTTCACCCAATCCGTTTATTGTCGCGTGGATGTGTGTTGCTCCACCGGCTACCCCGGCGATGGTGTTAGCCGTTGCTAACCCGAAGTCATCGTGAACGTGAACTCCTAGAACCATCTCTGGGAACATCTCATGAAGTGTCCCATAGTATTCTAGGCTGCGTTCCGGCGTCAGTGTGCCCACAGTGTCACAGGGGGTAACCCTGTCTACGCCTGCGTCCAGTGCCCGCTGGATTACCGGTCGTAGGAAATCCATCTCTGTCCTTGAGCCATCCTCTAGGCAGATCTCGGCTATGACTCCACGGTCTTTGGCGTGCTGGACCACGTTGCTTGTTACGTCCAGTATCCACGCCTGTTCCTTGTTGAATTTGCGTTTTACGTGGAGCTCACTCACCGGGATAATGATGTTGACACTATCTACTCCAGCGTCTATTGCTACGTCTATGTCCTTGATGACGCTCCTTGTGGCGCTGCATATCTCTGCGTTTAGCCCCGCGTTGCTGATTAGCTCGACTGCCTCACGTTCTCCCGGTGATACCGCCGCGAACCCAGCCTCAATTACTTTGACGCCCAGCAGATCCAGTGCCTTGGCTATCTCCAGTTTCTTTGGTGGTGTCAGGCTTATTCCGGGGGTCTGTTCTCCGTCGCGGAGGGTGGTGTCGAAAAACTGTACCTGTTCTGGGTACTTACCTAATAAAGCGATACCCCATATCACTCACGTAACCATTCATGGGCTAATCATCACATTTAAGGATAACTGATTGTCGGGGAATTTTCTATATAGTTTAAGAATAGTGGATCAGTCGCCTTTTTATCACCCGCCGACGTTCATCATAACGCGTTTTCCGCAGAGTGTGAGAATAATGCAGAAACGAGTAAAAATAGATAGAATTAGGCTTGAACGTTTCAAGTTCAAACCTGTACG
>CAYTVK010000114.1:0-6761 GCA_964441725.1 uncultured Candidatus Bathyarchaeia archaeon
CGCCCTAAACACAGTGTCAACCCCAGTAAGCCCCGGTGTACTCAGGCTTCTGGGTGCACTGCTCGCCCTCGTCGGAGTCATCCTGCTGGCTTCACGGGATGAATAAAAGTGACTGTGAAAGGCATCGTCTTGGCTGGGGGAATGGGCACTCGCTTCAGGCCCTTAACAAACTATCTGCAGAAATGCATGATACCCATCGGTGACAAGGAGAAGCCTATACTAGAATACATTATCAAGCTCTACAAGTATCATAATATTCCTGACATAGTGCTCCTTGTTGGCTACAGGTTTCTACAGATAGAGAACTATTTTGATCAAGGTGAGAGATTCGGTGTAAAGCTCAGCTATGTTGAAGATAAACCCGGATGGAAGGGAAGCGCAAACGCCATACTTAACGCCTACAAAGAGGGTGCATTCACGAAGAAAGACACTCTTATTGTGTATTATGGAGATATAGTTAGTAACATTAACCTCACTGAGCTCTTAAAACAACACAAAGATACAGGCGCTGAGGCAACAGTCGCACTCACAACAGGTTTAAAGATCAATGAGGGCACCGCAGATATCGAGGGAAACTGGATAAAGGAGTTCAAGGAGAAACCCACTCTCGATACTCGTGCAAGCATCGGGGTACTTGTTATGAATGGCTCGGTGATTGATGACATGGAACAGCTTCATGAAGCAGGGCAGTTTCCAAGCTTTGACCTCATGGGCGACGTCATACAGTACATGGTGGAGCATAAGAGAAAAGTGGCTGCATATGTTACCAACGCATTCTGGTACGATGTGGGCAGTATAGAGCGCTATGAGAGGCTCAGCAACGAGCGGCTCAGCGAGGAACTTGGGTACCTCCTCTAAAGTCGATAACTTCTTATTCTATCCTCAAAAGTATCAACCGGCGAAATTATTTGAAGACCCTTGTCCTAGCGGGAGGATTTGGCACACGGCTCAGGCCATTGAGCTGCAGTCGCCCAAAAGCACTTTTTCCCATAGCAAATAAGCCACTCATAGACTACACATTAGAATCTCTAAGCGACGCAGATGTCGAAACAGTGATCCTCGCCGTCTACTATATGGCTGAGTCGCTGGTACGGTATCTGGGACCCACTAAATATAATCTAGGAATATTATACTCAAGAGAACAGCGCCCATTGGGCACAGCTGGACCAATAAAGAAAGCAAAAGATATGCTCAACGGAGACACCTTCATGGTGATGAACGGTGATCTTCTCACCGACTTCGACTACAAGCGATTGATTAACTACCATGAGGAGAAGGGCGGAATAGCTACGGTAGCTTTGACTCAGGTGAATGACCCTTACAGGTATGGCTCGGTTGAGCTGGACTGGGAAGGACGAATAACGAGATTCGTTGAGAAACCTGAGTTCGGTAAAGCCCCAAGCAATCTCATCAACGCAGGCATCTATTTGATGGAGCCAGAGATATTCGACTACATACAAGATGGGAGGAAGACACGCATAGAGACAGAGATATTCCCAAAGCTCGCGGAGGAGCAGCAACTCTATGGCTTCGAGAGCCACGGATTCTGGATGGATATAGGGGAACCAATAGATTATCTCGGTGCAAATGCGGCTGTTCTCTCGCGACAGAGGGGTATAGTTAAGAAGGATTCGATTAAGGTTGATCCCAGCGCGGTTATCAGTGGTCCATGCAACTTTGGCGAAAACGTCACAATAGGGGCAGACTCAAGGATAGGGCCAAACGTATCACTTGCTGATGCCGTAATCATCGGGAAAGGATGCAGAGTCGAGAACAGCATAGTGTATTCCGGTGCAGTCATAGAAGACTATAGCAGCGTGAAGAACGCCATCCTCGGAGAGAACAGCGTACTTGAGCGATGGGTCAAGGTGGAGTCAGGCAGCCTCATAGGGGACTTTGCACAGATAATGGACGGAGTCACCATCACAGAGGGCGTAAGTATCTGCCCGAGCAAGACCATCGAAGAGAGCATTCTGCAACCAAAACAGGTGATGTAGTGGCTAAGTTATTCGGCTCCAATGGAGTAAGGGGAATAGTCAATCAGGATTTCACCCTGGAATTGGCATCATGTATCGCGGCTTCGGCTGGAAACCTTCTCGGTAAGGAGATGGCTGTGGGAAGGGATGGTAGGACCACTAGCCCCATGTTTAGGGACGCTGTGGTCAGTGCTCTACTGAGCGTGGGTTGTAATGTTCGTGACTTTGGAGTGATAACCACCCCAGCCTTACAGTACATGATCAAGAACAGCGACCTCATGGGAGGCGTCATGATAACAGCCAGCCATAACCCACCCCAATTCAACGGCGTTAAGATAATGTACCGAGACGGAATCGAGGTACCGAAGAACCTAGAATCTGAGATAGAGACCCTTGTTGAACGAGGAGGCCCACCTAAATGTGAATGGGATCAGGTTGGAAAGGTCTCCTATCATGACTATGTTGAGGCTTACACTGATGCAGTGATATGCCATGTTGATGGCGATACGATAAAAAAAGCAGGACTATCAGTAGCATTGGATTTGGGGAACGGGGCTGCTGTAAACACTGCGCCTGTACTGGCAAGCAAGCTGGGCTGTAAAGTCTACACGTTGAATGCTGAGCTTGACGGAGGTTTTCCTGGAAGAGGCTCAGAGCCTACGCCAGAGAACCTCGTAGACCTCAAAGACCTCATCAGGGTCACAAAGTCAGACCTTGGAATAGGCTTTGATGGAGACGGAGACCGATCAATAATCATCGATGAAAACTCGGAAGCGGTGTGGGGTGACAAGACACTGAGTCTCGTGGCGCAGGAGTATCTGAAGACACATCCCGGTGAGACCATTGTGACCGCTATCAGCAGCTCACCTAGTCTGGAAAAGGTCGCCGCAAAGTATGATGGGAAAGTCTACTGGACGAAGGTGGGTAGTGTACTGGTAAGCAGGACTATGATTGATAACGGGTTTCAGCTTGGGGGAGAGGAGAACGGTGGCATTATGTATGGACCGTTTCTCGCAGCCAGAGATGGATGTATGGCTCTCGCGCTGATGCTGCACTATATTGCTACAAGGACGAAGCCTCTCAGCGAATTAATCGGAGAGCAACCGCATCTATACAAGGACAAAGACAAGACACCGTGCCCAGAGAGTCTAAAAGAGGAAGCTCTCAAAGAACTGGTCTCACAGGTTGATGCCCCTGAGATCAACACTATGGATGGCGTAAAGATCGTCTATGGCGACGGCAGCTGGGTGCTATTCAGACCCAGTGGCACTGAGCCGATTTTCAGAATATACGCAGAGTCCAGTAGCCCAGAGAGAGTAAAAGAACTAATAGAAGACCACAAGGTTCTCGTAAAGAAGGTTGTAGACAGGCTTAGTGCTGCATAGCGCGTGCAAGCTCAAGAAGAGCCTTGTATGGGTCCGGTGCTTTAACCACACCGCTGGCAACGAGAATCCCTTTTGCTCCAAGTTTTAAGGCTGCTTTCGCGTCCTCGCCGTTTGTTATCCCTGCTCCACAAAGTACCTTTACATCTGGGTTAATTGAGTGGACGGCTGCCACTGATCCAGTTATTATCTCGGGTTGAGCCGTTGATACAGATATCCCTGACCCTATGAGCTCTGGAGGCTCAATGGCGATGGCGTCTGGTCCGAGTAACGCTATTCTCTTAGCCGTATCCACTGTGTCAGCGCAGACAATTGTGATCAAGTCCACTTCCTTTGCTCGTTTGATGGCTGCCTCGATCTGTTCAAGTGGAATCTGGCACTCACTGTGGTTAAGCAAAGTGCCGTATGCTCCTGCCTCAGCTACGGCTTCTGGTAACGTATGCCCCGTGTATTTTCCATAGTAGACAGGGTCCACGTGTTGCGCAAACACAGGGGTCTCGCTTGAAACCGTCACGGCGGCGATGTCTATCGTCTGAGGCGCTATCGCGATGCTGATACCGGTCTTCTCGTTAACTCTCTCAGCTATCCTAGCAAAATCTATCGCCTTTTGACCCATAGCTTCCTCGTAGGTCTTTAGATTAAGAAGTATAATCGGGTACTCTACTATTACTACGGACATTGTGTTCAATTGTGAATGTGGGTCCTTTGTTTTAATGGTTGCGCGCTGCTAAAACTTAAAACCCCAAGGATTGCTGTCAGATTGTTGAAAATGAAGCTCATTGGTCCAAAAATTGTCGCAGGTCCACCGGGACCCAAGGTCACTGAGGCTTTGAAGAAGGCTGGACAATCGAATGATGATTATAGTTCTCCTCTGGTTGAGAGAGCAGAGGGCATCTACATTGAGGACCCTGATGGTAACGTTTTCATTGATTTAATCTCAGGCAGATGCGTCGCCAATACTGGTTATAGCCATCCGAGAGTGGTTAAGGCGATTAAGGATCAGCTTGAGCGGGTTTTTCATTGGCAAACCCTTGGTATGTATAATCTTGTTGATCGTTTAGGCGATATGACTGGACTATCACCTTGTCAGGTCTACTGGAGTCAGGCTGGAAGTATGGTGAATGACTTCGCGTTAAAGGCTGCCCGAAGGATTACAGGTAGACCCGGCATATTGAGCTTCACAGGCAGCTATCACGGCTCCAGCATGGGCGGTATCAGTCTCAGCGGGTATAATCCAGCGATGAAAAGACACTATGGTCCATTGGTGCCTGATATTCATCATGTTCCATACGCTAGCTGCTACAGGTGCCCACTAAAGCTTGACTCAGAGTCCTGTGGGCTAGCCTGCCTAGATTACATTGAGGACATTGTCTTCAAGAGTTATGTGGCAGCAGATGAGGTGGCAGCGGTCTTCGTTGAGCCAATTCAGGGAGACGGTGGATGGCATGTGCCTCCACCTGGGTGGCATAAGGGGCTCAGGGAGCTATGTGATAAACATGGTATGCTGCTTGTTGTGGATGAGGTGCAAACTGCCTTTGGGCGTACAGGTAAATGGACCGCAATGGAGCACTGGGGTGTTCAAGGAGATATCGTGCTCCTGGGTAAAGCGATGGCTAGCGGTGTGCCATTAAGTGCCTGTGTTCTGCCTCGTTACCTTTTGAAATCCACTGATCCGGAGCCGATTCCTATTCATGCCC
The DNA here is from genome assembly GCA_964441725.1 of uncultured Candidatus Bathyarchaeia archaeon. Taxonomy (GTDB): domain Archaea; phylum Thermoproteota; class Bathyarchaeia; order TCS64; family TCS64; genus RBG-16-57-9. The sequence continues at coordinate 5,056 of CAYTVK010000114.1, forward strand.
AGAGCTTCAGCGCTACTCCCCTCGGTGTAGCGGCTGCACACGCCACCATGGATGTGATCAAAGATGAAAAACTGTGCGAGAACTCCGAGAAAATGGGTGGCTATCTTAAGAAACGACTTGTTGAGATGATGGATACTCACAGATGCATAGGCGATGTACGTGGGCTGGGTCTACTTCTCGGAGTAGAGATAGTGAAGGATCGGGAGGCAAAGACCCCGGACCCTGAGTTGGCTAACGTTATCTGTAGAGAGGCATTCAAACGAGGATTATTCGTTTTAAGTATGGGAAGCTATGGTGGAAAGGCTCTCAGGGTCGCTCCGCCGCTTATCATCACAAGGGAACAGGCAGATACAGTAGTTGATCTGCTGGATAAGTCCATGACAGCAGCTGAAGGCTAGAGCTTGTAGTTCTTCAGGAACCGCTCAGTGGTCGTCAAATATAATTCTACATCTTCGTCTGTGTGGGGGCTGCTTATCCAGCTGTGGCTGACAGTGGGACTCAGATAGATGATGTTCTCCTCAAGCAGGTACCTGAAGTAGGCTCTAGTCATCTCCAAGTTGTTCTTAGCAGTGTCCCCAGCGTTCTTAGGCTCATCCTTCTGGAAGTGTATACCAAATGTGCTTCCCACGCCTGTGACCGTTGCATGGAATATGCTTCTATCAAAGATATCTTCGAGCCCTGCTCTCATCTTATCGCCTAGTCTGTTAATGTGCCTGTGAATGGTTCCATCCTTGAGAGCGTCAATTGTTGCACATCCAGCAACCATTGTGATAGGGTTGCCTGTGAATGTTCCACCGTGGGCGCTTCTTCGCTCGGGTTCAGGGTACTTGTTTTGATCAATTAACTCCATGATCTCCTCTGGACCACAGAAGGCTCCAACCGGGAAACCACCACCGATGACCTTACCCATGATGGTGAGGTCTGGTGTAACACCGTAATACCCCTGTGCTCCGCCCATACCAAGCCTAAACCCTGTGATAACCTCATCAAAGATAAGCAAAGCATCTGTTTCGTCGCATAGCTCTCTCAACCCCTCCAGATAGCCGGGTTCTGGTGGCAGGAAACCCGCTGCACCCATAACGGGCTCAACGATTATGCATGCGAGTTTATGTTCCTTTGATGCTTTTTTCGCCGCTTCAAGGTCGTTGAATGGAACAGCGTAGGTGTCTTCCGTGGTCTTTGGGTTCAAGCCAGCTGACTCAAGTCTACCGTAAGGTCTGCTGACATAAGCGTGCAGGCTATCGTATCCTCCATGCCATCCGCCCTCTATCTTCAACATCTTGTTCCTGCCAGTATATGCTCTAGCTAGTCTTGTGCCATACATGTTTGCCTCTGTTCCACTGCTGGTATATCGAACCATCTCAGCCGATGGAACATACTTTACTATCCTTTCAGCGAGTTCTATCTCATGGATGTGGCTAAACCCAAAGTGGGTTCCCTTTGGCAGCTGCTTCTCAACAGCCTCAATAACAGGGTCAGGTGCGTGTCCAAGAATTAGAGCTCCATGTCCAACCCAGTAATCAGTGTAAACATTTCCATCCACATCATAGACCTTCACACCCTTCGCGTGATCCACATAGAAGGGATAAGGAGGAAGCGCCCTGATTCCGTAGCTTACTCCAGCAGGTAAAACCTTACCTGCTCTCTCAAAAAGTTCCTTGGATTTCGGTGTTCTCTGATTGTAATTGGACATTCAGCTCGCCTAC